>CAYFYU010000091.1:14330-16135 GCA_964347455.1 uncultured Spirochaetota bacterium
CTCGAAGGGATCGAGGACGTTTCCCTTGAAGATATTTCACTTGAGGAAGAGGAATTACCGAGTGAGGGAGAAGAAGCGGGTGAAGTCACCCTTGAAGCGATAGAAGAGGGAGCAGTTGCTACGGAAGAGCCTGCTGAAGCCGAGGTTCCAGTTTCTGAAGAGGAAGAGATTCCGCCGATACCCGAAGGACCTACTGAGGAAGAAGAAACATTTGAAGGTGAAATACAACTAGGAGAAGAGGAAGAAAAAATCCTCAGTGAAGATTTCGACCTGACCGCAGGGACAGAAGGTGAATCAGAAGAGGTAGTCACCGTATCAGGTGAGGAACTTGCCGACCTCGGAGAGGGAGAGCCTGAGGAAGTGGAAGCAGTCCCAGCCGGCGGCGGAGCTGAATCAATCGATGCTGCCCTCCTCAACGATATCACCACCATACTGAAGTTTATGGATAACCTTCTTGGCGATCTGCCAGATGAAAAGATAAAGGAATTCGCGAAGTCTGAATACTTTCCACTCTACAAAGAAGTCTTCGACAAGCTCAAGCTGACCTAAGAGCGACCATACCGCTATTCATTTCTAACATTCTGAAACAAAAAAAGATAATCTCCTGTTCAATATATTCAGTAAAATCAAAAGAGGAGATGATCATGCGAAACTTTAATCTTGCTGTCCTGGAAGGACGACTGGTAGACGATCCGGAAATTCGGTACACGCAAGTCGGTACCGCCCTGTGCACGTTTTCCATTGCAAACAACTGCGATTACTACAGAAACGATGAGTTGCAGAAAGAGGTAAACTACTTCGATATTACCACCTGGGCCAAACTGGCCGAACAGTGCAACGAGTCTCTGCAAAAGGGCAAACGGGTCATAGTAAGGGGAAGGCTCAAGCAAAACCGCTGGCAGGACGACGAGGGTGTGAACCACTCGAAGATCGGTGTTGTGGGGAATCAGGTACAGTTCCTCGATCTGAAAAATCAGGACAATGGGTCCGATAGCGCAGACAATGATGAGGCAGAAGAACCATACTAATAAGAGGCTTCCGAGAATGCTTAAAGGAGAAATTGAAATTTATCGATAATGAAAGAGAATTAATCTTTATATCAGAATAGCGTCAGGTATGAAAACAATTAAACGTCTGCTCTTCCTGCTTATTGCTTCGGTATGTGCACTGCTGCTCAGCGCCAGTTTTTCAGAGTTGGACATATTTCAGATCTTCCAGTCAGGGCCGCCGGAGATAACACAGGAGGGTATTCTCTTTACCTATAAACCCGAAACGTACCAACCAAAGTATGTCATGGTAAGCGGCGACTTCGACAACTGGCGAACGCCGCACATGATGACAAAAAACGAAAACGGGATTTATGTGTTTCTTTTCTCTCAAATAAAGGAACGGGGTGTCATCCTCAAGGAGGGAAGGTATCGATACCGCTATCTCGTTGACGGTGTGTGGATCAAGGATCCGCTCAACCCAAGGAGTATTCAAGATCACCGTGGAACCGAGCTTTCATACTTTGTCCTCAATACTCCCCTGATTCTCGTCCATTTCAACCCCGTACATATTGAGAAAAATTCCTACATCTTCTACCTCAAAGATCCAGAGGCGAGGAAGGTGCACATCGTCGGCGACTTCAATAACTGGAACCCCTATTCCCACCCCCTGAAGCGGAATAAGAGCGGACTCTGGGAAGTGGAAGTCGATATCCCACCTGGATCCTATGCCTATCGGTTTATCGTTGATGGAAAGTTTAAAAGGGATCCCCTTGGAAGAGAAACCGTCTATGATAGTTTCTACAACGAGCTTTCCCT
>CAYFYU010000092.1:0-16030 GCA_964347455.1 uncultured Spirochaetota bacterium
ATTAACCTTTCTCTCTCCTAAATAATTCAGAGCTCTTTTGCCTGCTTGGGAGAACAGGTTTCTCCTATAGAGCTGTTCAGCATCAGAAATTACATCATGAAGCAGACTTGCCCTATTGGATTTGCCCTGTTCTTCCCATGTTGATCGAACTTGTACCCCTACCTTTTCACCGAGAAACTTGACCGATTCAGGAAATGAGAGGTTCTTGAACTGCATGATGAAATTAAATGCATTGCCACCGGCTCCACAACCGAAGCAGTGAAATATTCCCTTTTTTGGACTTACGATAAATGATGGGGTTTTTTCTGAGTGAAACGGACAAAGTGCTTTATAGTTCTGCCCTGCTTTCCTAAGAGGAACATATTCACCGACAATGTCTACGATATTTGTTCTCTCTCTTATCTGATTAATTATTTCTTCCGGGATATACAATTGTGCTCGCCGAATTTCTTGTATAAAGTAGTAAAAAACTAGCTTATTTGATGTCCAATCCTGCCAGATTTATTGTACTTGTCTATTGCTCTCAAATGTTCCTCATAGGTCGACGAAAAATAATGGCTTCCATCTTGTTTTGATACGAAGAATAAATAGTTAACATCTGCAGGAGAAATCGCCGCTTTTATGGACTCAATTCCGGGATTTGCAATAGGACCAGGTGGAAGTCCTTTGTGCAGGTATGTATTATAGGGGGAATCAACCTTTAAATCTCTGTATAGCAACCGTTCTTTTGGTTTACCAAGTACATACTGTACTGTGGCACATGATTCGAGCCGCTTATTATTCATTAATCGATTATAGAATACCGCAGCGATTATTGGTCTCTCATCATCTATCTTGGCCTCTCTTTCAACGAGGGATGCTATTATAATTATGCGTTTCAATTCATCCTCGGTATTTGTGGCGAAAGAAATGCTCTCTAAGGCTTGTAAAAACCTTTCAATCATGACAGTGACAATCTGATCAGCAGGAAGATTTTTTGCTACAACATAGGTGTCGGGGAAGAGGAATCCTTCCGCACTTTCAAAAGGAATACCAAACCTACGTAGCAGCTCAGGATTTTGGGAGGCCCTCTTGAAGTCTTCCGCAGGAACGATGCCTTCCCTTTCAAGAATCTCTGCAATCTGTGCTATATGTAGTCCTTCAGGAATAGTGAACTTTACTGTTACAACCGTACCCTCGTTAAGGATGTTTACTATTTCGTTCGTCTTCAGTTTCCCATCAAATCGGTACTCCCCGGCCTTTATTTCCCCCGATAATCGACGAATCTTGACAATGGCAATGAAAAATCTTTTCGAACGAATAATCCCGGCTCTTCTCAATTTTCCGGCCACACGTATAACACTATCTCCATGTTCCACAACAAAGTTTGAAGCGAACAGCCCTGTTCGTGACGGCGAGTTAAAAAAGAGTAGTAGGGTGAAGAGAGAGAAAAAGATAACAACAGCAATGAGAAGAATAATGATTCGCTTAGGCATCGTAATCAGAAATCAATGCAAGATCTATTCTTTCATGAAAAGAGAACACTTCACATCGAACATCAGCTTGAACAAATTGGTCCTTTTAAAATAATATCGATAAGGAAGCGCGTAAAGAAGAGAATGTATCGACAATTAAACTTTTTAATAGCCCTATATATTGTTGATGCAATGAATCAACCTTCTTGCCAGCATTTACAATTTCCTATCAGGGTGAAAAGCGGTTACATAAGATGCCCTTTCATCAGCTCCATATTGTTTAATTTAAGGGATATCGCATTCGTTACAAAACTAAGTATGTCAAGTTCACCCTCTGTATAATTTGTATCTCCTTTTTCCGTTAAATTGAGAACACCAATGATTTTTTCCCCTGAAAAAATTGGATAGGAAACGAAGGATTTCGATTTGTACTTCTCCTTTGCGTCAAAATCCTCCCTATCTTCTCCTTTATTAACTACCAATGGTTCTCCATCTAAAAATACACGACCAGCTATACCCTCACCAGGTTTACTCTTCATCTTTTTTGCAAGCGTTATTTCTCTGTTGCCCCAACCAATAGTTTTATAAATATAGAGTTCATTTCTCTTCTTATCGTGAAGCATAATAGAAGCCCTGTCAGAATTGGTAATCTTTACCGTAATTACAAGGAATTTGTTAAGCAACTCCTCCAAGTTGATGATGTTATTCAAATATCTCTGAATTCCAATCAATAATTTACACCCCGTGGCACCCTGAACATTTTCAGCTAAAGAGAGCGCATCGATACTATCGGTGCTAATATTCATGGTTATTCTATCGCGCAGATTGATAAGATTATTCGACACCCTCCCGACTGTCCCAGAGAGAAGCAGAAGAAATACTGCAACGAAAAGAAGAAGGATTACCGTGATATCCTCACCGCTGATGAAATAGGGAAGCATATTAAGAGATAACAGTGCGTGATAGATAGCTACCAGAATAATAACAACAAATAGTACCACATATTTAATTTTTAACGTATTCATGGCTGCGACTCTCCAGATTCAGTGATGATGGGATAAATTTTGACTCTCCATTTTGGATTAATCTTGCCTGTGCATTATCAATGTACACCACGCGTGGGAAGTAATAGAGCGGTTTATCTTGCAGAAACCCGATTTCGAGCAGCAATCCAAAGCTCGTTTCTTTTGACCAGCTTTGATCAAATATAAGATTTCCGAGACTGTAAGCTATCAAGCCACCATTATAGACTTCAATACCCTGAATGACGTGTGGGTGACTACCCAGAACTACATCAACTCCCAGATCAACGAGCTCTCTCATTTTATCGATCTTTTCAGCTTCAGGTTCATTTATATATTCAATGCCGGAATGAAAAGATGCTACAACAAGGTCATATTTTTCTTTCATTAGGGCAATTTCACGCTCCAGAGCCGCTTTATCATAGGTAAGAGTACTCATAGAACCACCTGTGTTCTCGTCGAGCCGAAATGGGTATATATCATTCAACGCTATTATTGCAACACTTGTACCTTTTACAGAAAAAATTGCCGGCTCTAACGCTTCCTCTCTTGTTTTTCCGGCTCCTGAATACTTCAGCCCCGCTAGATCGAGAAGTTTCATAGTGTCCAGCAATGCTTCGACACCCCAATCAAGGGCATGGTTATTGCCAAGAGAAAGTATATCAAGACCAGAGTAGATGAGCCCTTTAATAACCGATGGTTCTGCTCGAAAATAGATACCTTTATGTGGATAAAACCTACGACCCCTTGATGAAATGGGTGATTCAAGATTCGCAAATGCTATATCATGCTTGATGATTTCAGAATGTATTTCCATAAAAGGGTACCCTGGCCCAAATTGTTTTAAAAATTTTTTCGTTCCTCTGGTGAGCATAATATCACCACCAGCAACTATTGAAAACGTTTTATCAATCCACAATCCACATCTCTCACGAAACTCCTCTTTATTCAGCCGGATGTTACTCTGCCTTACATATATATTTGCTCTGTAGTTTTTACTATAATTCCCATATTTAATATTATAGAGCGTTGGAAAGGTTTCATCCACTTTAAGTGATTTAAGATTGAGATTCAAATTCTGATATGAGATAATTCCGATCGGTATTCTGTTCCTCGAAATCTTTTTAATAACATCGGCATCGGATGATGCCGTATTCTTAACAAGTTCATCGAATTTATCACTACTGATGTTCGATAGAGTATGCTGTGGAGTCGTAACTGCAATTTTAATAAGGTTGTATTCGATTTTATCGAGCACAAAGATTTCGGAATGGAGTTCTGTATCAGTAATGTACAGCGCATCGGGATTTGAGATGAGGAAAGAGTTAAGCTCAGTAGATTCAAATAGTCCGACCTGTACATCAAATCCCATATCGGTTATCGTATTTCTCAGATCAGCAACTATGAGTGAATGATGAGGAAGGTTCGATTCATAGAAGAGGTTAAGCTGCCCCTTGTCCTCAATTTTAATCTTTGCTAAAAAAGAAAATAAAGAGAAAGGAATGATAATCGCAAATAAAAGGAGGATAAGTTTTTTCATTGCGATTCATATACCCTTAAAATATAAGAATCCCGAGAATTCTCATATTTATTCATGCTCATGATCTCAATAAAATAGTTGCCTTTTGGGAGATCCAAAATCTCACTCTCCCCCTCTTCGGCAGGATTCTCATTGATCAGAGCAATCAGATTACCCGATTCATCCCATATATTCATGGCAAGATCGAGGAGTATACATGGAGTGAGTTCAAAATTAACCGCAACGGTTCCCTCAGTTGTTGAGGTTTCCTTTCCTACCTGGAGGGAATATAGATCCCTATCTCCTTTGGGTGTGATATATCCCCTTTTTAGTCCGCTCATGACTAGGGGATTAGCCCTCTCAAAAGAATCATTGATTTCAAATTCTTCATCCTCCTCCCATTTCCTTTTTTCGACTAGAAGGGTATACTGGACTCCCTGATCATATCTCTTGTTCTCCAGGTTGTAGATCTTAGCGTAGTAAATTCCAGTACTGACACCAATGTTCTTCAGGATCTCCCCTTCATCGGTACCCCTGTCATTCACCATCAGAAGGAGGTCTTCTCTGGATGTATATAATTCGATCACAGGATCAATACTCTCCGTTGGGCTAACTTTTATGGAAATCACCTGTGGTTCAGGTTCATATATATTCATTCGGTACCAGTCAATATCTCCAGCCGGATTGAAGTATCCACTTATATCTTTAGAAAAGGTAATGGTATTTGCAAAGGTATAACGATCATTGGGTTCAATTTCTCCCAATATGCCCTCTTGTTTTTCCTTTTTCAAAATGTAACCAACCTTTGTGTTTTTTTGTGGGAGATCCGAGCTTTCAACTTTAATGTAGTAGTTCCCCTTACCAAGACCAACACTCATAAGTCTCTCCATCTCCCCAATATTGTTGCTGTTGGCCATCCTTATCAAGTAGCCCAGTTCATCGTAAAGTGAAATGATCGAATCGACGTCCGGAACAGCACTTAGACTGAGATGTATGATCTCTTGCGAAGTAGTGTCCTGTATGGTAAATGCAAACCAATCAACCTCTTTTTTTTCCTCGTCTGTAGCGAGCGGATTACGTGCAGGATCGAAAAAACCTCTCATGAGACTGGATTGACCAAATCGCGTAGCAAGAACCGGTTTGTCATTAGGTTCCCGCTCCTCACTATCTTCCATTTCTCTTAGATAGACTGTAAGTGTATATTCATTGTTACTGTTTCCACTTATAGACCTGCTATTTGGAACTTTTTCCACTGAAAACAGAGCTTTTCCTTCTCTTATATCATTAATTGAAAAAAACACATTGGCAATTTCCTCCCCATAATGGTTCCCATTACTCATCAAATCGTTATCATCTATAACCTTTACTACTCTGTTTTCACTGTGTATCTTGATTAGAAGGTCCAGATCAGGGGTTCCGGTAACAAGAATGCGCACAGCAATATCACTATTCCGTGCAGATACATCATCCCATGCTTTAAATGATTTTTGCTGCTCGGCTAACTTGTAAAAATCTATGTCCTTCTCCCCTTCAATTGTACCCTTTATGGGCTTGCTACTTTGAATCTTCATTGCCGTACGTTGGTCATCGTTTGATTCGATCTCTCTATCATAACGCATGCCGCAGCCAATTGGATAGATTAATACACAAAGTATAAATAACATTAATAATTTTATTAAAAAGGGCTTTCTCATCCTTTTCAATTTACTCCTCTCTCCACAGGCCACGCTTCATAAATTCTGCCCAAATCGGTGCAGCAACAACACCACCCGACTGGCCGTTTCCAAGCGTAAATGATGGATCATCGTAACCGACCCACACAGCTGTGACTATAGTATCGGTATACCCAATAAACCAGGCGTCGGTAAAATTATTGGTTGTTCCTGTTTTTCCAAAAGCATCGATAGCAAATCCTGCCGATTGAAGAGCCCGATATGCTGTTCCGCCGCTTTTGAGTACACCAGAGAGCATCTGGTTTACCTTTTGCGCGGTATCATATCGCATTACCCTTAGCCTGTCTTCCAGATCATACTCTGTTCGGAGTTTTTTAATATCTCTCTCGTTATTGAGCAGTATATCTCCATGCCCATTTTCCACCCACAGGACCGTATGGGGAAATACTTTCTCTCCGCTATTGGCAAAGACTGAGTATGCCCGAGCAAACTCAAGCGGTGAAAAACTATACGCTCCAAGTGCGAGCGAGGGGTATGGGTCGAATCGCTGCTGGGCTTCTTCTTTTTCCAGATCAAAAGCTTTTCCCATTAATTCAATGATAGGTTCAGGCCCGATCACCTGTAAAAGCTGTACCGCTACAGAGTTTAGGCTCATCTTGAGCGCTGTTTCCAGTGTAACTGGGCCATAATAGCGATCGTTGTAATTTGCCGGCTTCCAGAGACCTTGCGGAGTTTCTATTTCAAGTGGTTTATCTATAAAAATATCATCCTTCGAAAAATCCCGCAATTCAATTGCTGCAGCATAAACGAATGGCTTAAAGGATGAACCCACCTGTCTGACTGCTGAGGTAGCTCTGTTGAACTGATTTTCAAAGGTAAACCCGCTCCCCCCAACCATCGCCAGGATGGCTCCACTTCTGGGATCCATAACAATAAGAGCTCCTT
This sequence comes from uncultured Spirochaetota bacterium, assembly GCA_964347455.1. Classification (GTDB taxonomy): domain Bacteria; phylum Spirochaetota; class B62-G9; order B62-G9; family DRHN01; genus JAGLSF01. Next base: position 6,614 of record CAYFYU010000092.1, read on the forward strand.
CAACTTTCCGATCGGATTCACCTGTAATAAGTTTTGTTTTCTCGTCTTGCAGAATCAACCCTTCACTCAAAACCGCTTCAGCAATGACCTGTTTTTCGAGATCAAGTGTGGTATAAACCTTGAGGTCACCACTTCTCACTGACTCCTCCCCAAGAGTATTAACAAGATACTGTCTCACATACTCAACAAAATATGGAGCATTGTTCTTCTCCATACTCCAAAAAGAAACGGTAGGACTATGATAAATGGAATTTTGGCGATTCCAGTATTCATCCACGGCGTCCTGTTGAATTCCACTGTTTATTACTCCATTTTGATCAAGAATTGAAAGGACGATCCCCTGTTTTCTCCTACTCCGATCCTGATAAAGGAGTGGAGAGAATCGCACAGGATTCGGGATCATACCTATGAGCATAGAAATGTCGTATAAATTAAGGTCAAACACCTCCTTGTTAAAATAGAATCGCGCGGCATTCTCAATACCGTAGTTATAGTGACCGAAATTAATTGAGTTGAGATAGAGGCTCAATATTTCATCCTTGGAAAAGCTCTTTTCAATCTCTATTGTACAGAACAGTTCATATATCTTCCGGCGTACGGTTTTTTGACTGTCAGTAAAGAGGATCTTTGCAAGTTGCTGTGATATAGTACTGCCACCCTGAGAAAAGGAGAGTGTTTTAAGGTTTATAAGAGCTGCTGCAGCTATCCTTCTGAAATCAAAACCTCGATGGGCATAAAATTTTCTATCCTCCATCAAAATAAGCGTCTCAATTAGCAGAGGGGGCATGTCCTGTAGCGGAAGTATTTTTCGACGCCCGTTTGAGAACTCACCAATTATATAACCCTTTTGGTCATAAACAACGGTACTTCTCCCTTGTTTTAAACTTGGCGTAAGTGAAACAGGACTCTCACGGTTCTCCTCCAGTAGCTTACGTAAGTAATAGAGACGGTTTATCACCTCAGTTTTACTATTCAGCCAGATCGCATAGCTGCTGTAAAAGGTTATTCCGATGGCACTCAAACAGATGAATGCCAAAATGGTAATTGTAATCAGTACATATTTCATAGTATATTATAGTACACCCTTTAAGCAGTAATGTAACACTGAAATACCGATCAGGTTAACTATTCATGGAACAATTCTACAAAGGAGTACCCGGGTCGCGAAGAATCGCGATTGGCAAGGCCATTGTTTTCTTACGCTCGAATATCATTATTCCAAGATACCAAATAAAAAAAAATATACAATCCATTAAGAGTGAGATTGATAAACTCGAAACTGCTCTACTGAAGACGAAGAACCAGCTTGAGGAATTGAAAACTGAACTTCTTCAGAGCAAATCGCCACTTGAAACCGGATACCTCGATTCAACAATACTCATGCTCGATGATCCAATGATACGGCAGAAAGTTTCTATAAAAATAAAGGAAAGTTACCTGAACATAGAGTGGATTTTTAATGAAGTAATTGAAGAGATGGCTAATGAACTAAGAGATTCTGATATACTTTATTTCAAGGAAAGAGCACCAGATGTTATTTCAATAGGTTATCGAGTATTAAAAAACCTCATGGGAAACAAGGAAAAAGAGGCATCGGAAATCGGAAAAAACTCAATCGTAATTGCCCACACACTTTCTCCGCCGGAAGTTGTTGCTCTCTTTAGGAGGAGGATCAAGGCCATTGTTACAGAGATCGGTGGGAGAACCTCTCATGTGGCAATAATGGCCCAGGATTTGAAAATACCTGCTGTAATTGGCGTTGAAAACATAACCAGCACGGTTCAGACCGGTGATACGGTAATAGTGGATGGTACTGCCGGTACGGTTATAGTAAATCCTGAGATTGATGCATATAAACTCTATCAGTACAAAGAGAGAGAGCAGCGTGATTACGATAGCAACCTCAAAAAGATTCAGAAAAAACCCTGTCTCCTCAAAGACGGTATCGAGGTGAGTCTTTTAGCGAACATGGATCTAGAAGAGGAGCTGGATTTGGTGAAACATAGTGGTTGTACTGGAATAGGATTGTTTAGAACGGAATATCTTTTTTTAAACCGTGAAGAGGCTCCTGATGAGACCATTCAGCTGGATATTTATAAAAGGGGGATTCAAGGTATCTATCCAAACTGGGTAACTATTCGAATCATTGATATAGGAGGTGATAAAAAACCACCCTATCTTATGTACCATGAGGAATCCAATCCATTTTTGGGTTTACGAGGAATCCGTTTCGCCCTCTCTCACAGAGACCTTTTAAAGACACAGATAAAAGCAATTTTGCGTGCAGCTGCTGAAGGAAATGTACGCATGATGTTTCCTATGGTAAATGATGTCGATGAACTTCACGAGATCTTAAAGGTAGTTGAGACTTGTAAAAAAGAGCTCACTGAGCAGAATGTTACTTTTAACGGAGATATTCAGATAGGTATAATGATAGAAACTCCTTCAAGTGTTATACTTTTAGATAAATTTTCTCCTTATGTGGATTTCATTAGCGTTGGAACGAATGATCTGATTCAATATACTCTGGCAATCGACAGAGGAAATGGAATGGTCGCCCACAAGTTCGATCCAATGCACCCTGCTATAATACGATCATTGCATACAATTAGTCGACTGGCATCACAGAATGGACTGGAGGCAAGTATCTGTGGTGAAATGGCCGGTGATCCCCTCTGCACCCTGCTGCTTATTGGTCTTGGATACAGGGTCTTGAGTATGAGTACCATGGCCATACCCACAGTAAAGAACATCATAATCAACTCCTCCATCGAAGAAGCAAAAATGATTTCAATGAAAGCTCTTGAATTCTCGTCAAAAGACGACGTAGGTAATTTCATACGGATGCAAATGATCAACCAATTTAATTACCTCGAAGATTATTTTCGATAAAATGCATACTAATGACTCGTCCCTTCCATTGGTTGTGATCGTTGGAAAACCAAATGTCGGAAAATCTGCCCTATTCAATAGAATCATCCGAAGCAGGAAGGCTATTGTTGCCGAGGAACCTGGAGTCACAAGAGATGTAAACTATGAAACCGTTTTTCATGAGGGTGTGAAATACCGTATAGCAGACTCAGCGGGATTCACCAAAGCCCGCGGTAATCTGACTCGATTAACCAGGGAGCTCAATGTAAAATTAATTAAAGAAGCTACGATCATCATTTTCGTAAGTGACATAGGAGATTTAGGTGAAGAAGATTTTGATCTTGTTGAGGTTGTCCGTAAGAGTGGAAAACCCCGTATTCTGGTGATCAACAAGTGCGATAATGAGAAGATACAGGAAAGCTATTATGATTTTTTTAGACTGGGCCTCGAAGATCCTCTACCAATATCTGCGATCCACGGGAGAAATATAAACCTTCTTCGAGAACGAATTGCGGAGAGTGTTCGCTCTTTTGGAGATAAGGAAATTGCACAAAAACCATCCGTGAATCAGAAAGTGTTGAATGTTGCCATTGTCGGAAAGCCTAACGTTGGAAAATCATCTCTTCTCAACTTACTCGTACAAAAAAATAGAGCATTGGTAACTCCTGAGCCGGGGACAACAAGGGATTCAGTAGATGAAATCATGAACTTCAAAGGGGTTACACTACGATTTATTGATACCGCTGGATTGAGAAAAAAAAGGAAAATTAGAGAAAATGTTGAATTTTACAGTCTTGTTCGAACAGAGAGGGCCATTAAACAATCGACAGTGTCGATCTTAGTCATCGATTCCACCCAGGGAATTACTACACAGGATAAAAAAATAGCCTCAATCATTGACCGGGAAAAAAAGGGTTTTGTCATAGCTGCAAATAAATGGGACCTAGCTGAACTAGAAAATGTTCCAGAAAACGATTTTATAAAAGATGTATATTACGATTTTCCCCATGTTTTATACGCAGATATCGTTACCATTTCGGCACTGACAGGGTATAATAAAACAAAATTATTGAAAATAATTTTAAAGGTGTATAATAATTATTACAAAAAAATCGGGACAAGCAACCTGAATTCCCTTATACACAGTCTACAGGGAGGGGCTAAGGATATCAAGTATGGGTTTCAAAAAAGTGTAGCCCCACATCGCTTTGAATTTTTTGTTCGAAATACTGAGGGGAAAGGTGAAAATTTCAAGAAATACCTCATTAACTCCATCCGTGAGAACTATGACCTACGTGGCGTTCCGATAGAAGTATTGTTGAGAAAGAGGTAGGGATGTACTTCCAGGCAAGCCTTTTCATTCTTGCTTTCTTAATAGGTGGAATACCTAGTGGGTACATAATTGTCAAGGTCCTAAAAAAACGCGATATTAGAGATTTCGGTAGTGGTAATATAGGCTTCTCAAATGTTTACCGCACCGAAGGATTTGTTCCAGGTGCTCTGGTACTATTCATTGATGTGACTAAAGCATTCCTCGTCACCTTTCTCTTTTCCAACTTCTTCTCAATAGTCATACTATTTCGGCTTCTTTTAGGAATAACGGTAATACTCGGTAACATATTCACACCCTTTTTGAAATTTAAAGGCGGCAAAGGCGTTGGAACATCATTCGGCGTTGCTCTCGCACTCAATCCATTTGCAGCGCTCTGTGCTCTCTGTGCTTTTTTACTAGCAGTAATATTGACGAGATACATGTCGGTTGGCTCGCTCGTAGGAGTTACAGTTTATGTTGTAACAAGCTATCTTTTCTACGAATACGCAAACTTTGATCTCTACTCTTTGGTTTTCTCGGTACTTGTATTTTTTGCTATTTTTTTACGGCATATTTCAAATATCAAGAGATTGCTCCATGGGCAAGAAAACAGAATCAGATCTGAAAAAACCCGATAGCGACAGTTTTTCCACCATTGGGGAAGTATCAGAAAAAACAGGAGTCAAACCGTACATTCTACGATACTGGGAGAGGGAATTTCCATTCCTTCAGCCGATTAAAAACAGAGTGGGCCACCGATTGTATACTGAAAGAGACATTTTTATTGTGAAAAAAATCAAGGAACTCGTTCACGGGAAGGGATACAGTATTCAGGGTGCAAAAAAGGTTCTTCTTGAAATGTTATTGGGTAAGAAAAAAGATCCCAAGGATAAATATATCGAGGAAATTCGAGCGGATCTCTTAGAAATGCTCGAATCAATCAATAGAAATTTAGACTCATAGGAAAATAGATCAAGAATGGTTAATAGCGCATATTCATAAGTTTCTTAAATGATTCTTTTTCACCAATTTTCTGCAATTGTCTTATTTGGTTTTGAAACTCATTGGCAGAGGAAAAAGTGAGCATCAGTTTGAACTCCCACTTTTCAAAATCCTGTGGGAGCATTATGTGAAACTTCTTTGCAATTCCAACTTCTTGTAACTCTCTATCAAATCGTTCTCTAAATGCTTGAATGGATGGAAATCTGATTTTATATAGATAATGAAAAATTTTTTCAGCTTTGTGTCGCAGATCGGTGTTTTCCAACCTCAATATTTGGACTATCGATTTTTGATGGATAATAACGGCTGCTTTCTTTTGATCCCGCACTGATATATCGTTTATCATGTTCACGATTTCATTTCTCTTTTTTGTTCCAAGCGGAAGTGTCGAGACAAAACGGGCGATTTCGTTCCACTCCTCCTTTTGCATCTTGAAAATTTCAAAAGCGGTTTGCTCGTTGAGCTGACCTCGACATATCAAACACTTGATTTCGTCCGATGCATCGGCAAGTGCAAGGTATTTTTGAATGATTATTGAATTTTGTGGGATATCGAGTACCTGTAGCATACCCGGATCAATATTTCTATCGAGTTTGTAGAGGCATCGAAGTGCTAAGGATTTTTCAACCGGGTTAAAACCACTGATTTCTTTTTTAAGATGTATTATAAAGTTTACCATTTCAAAACGATCTTGTATACCGGCTAACAAGAGTCCATTCTGTACATCCTTATTCCTTTTTTTCGAATACAAGACATACTTCTTTCCGAGAACTGGTTTGTACATTCCATCCATCTTGATAAAAACAGGAGGATAAAGGGATCCATACCACTTTAGCTCTTCACCCGGATCTACTTGTGTTTCGTACTCAAAACAGAAATCCAAACAATTGAGATCGATCTTTTCAAACGGTATTTCTTTCTTCAATGTATACTGTATCATCCTATTTACTCTGGTCTTTAAATTTTATTTCGAGGACATTACTTGTGGGAAAAGTAACAGACCTGCAGTAAGCCGGGTTCTGTTTTAACGGTCATCTATCTTGGGTGTTCTTAACACCTTGAGCGGCCTACCCATGAGGCATAAGCGGGTCACTTTAAGCCTGTTTATTTGGCCTTTCTCCTGGTGGGGTTTACCAGCCACTGAAATGTCACCATTTCAGGCGGTGAGCTCTTACCTCACCTTTTCACCCTTGCTCGGTAAAACTCAAAAAGACTGTACCGGGCGGTTTGTTTTCTGTGGCACTTTCCGTAGGATTACTCCTCCTGGGGGTTACCCAGCACCATACCCTTTAGGAGCCCGGACTTTCCTCAGGAGCATCTACTCCCGCGACCGATCTGCAGGTCTGTCAATTAAATCATACATCTATTTAATCAAAAGATCAAGACCCTAAAAAAGCACTGCAAACACACCCCCCTTCTTGTATCAATTAATATTGAACATCAATTTGCCTATTACCTGTAAGACCTATTATCCAAAACCCTGTTGACTATCCAATCTGCAATATGGTTCTCTTTTCTCTCAACATAATTTATCTCAATTCGATCCCGCTTCTCCATTAACTCACTGGCTTGAGTAAAAAGTGGAGTTAGTTTGGTACTTCGCACACGATAATGGCGATTTATCTGTTTCACCAGCAACTCACTATCAGAGTATACAAATACCCGCTCTTTTGAATCGATTTTTTTTGAATGCTCTGAATTATTGCCCGTAATATAGGCCAACGCTGCGATAAGCGCTCTATACTCGGCGATGTTGTTGGTACAATTTTCTATTTTCTCTCCATATCTGTATATTTCTCGTTTATTACCATCAAAAACTACAAAGCCTATGGCTGCGGGACCCGGATTTCCACGGGATCCTCCATCTATATATATTTTCTTCACCCTCTTAAATACTCCACGGTAAATTTCTCAACTATTCAGCAAAGTAAAATGTCCATTATAATAGCAAATAGTGTCGCTCGATGCAATGGAGTTTACAGGAAAATATTACGAGTGGTTTCTACTGGTTTCGACAGGAACAGCATACTCTTGATGTTTCAGATCATAATCTCTTCAGCATGTTCCTCGTCGTGATAGTAGAGTATTCTTGAACAGTCGGGACAGAATATCAAATCATTTTCTCGCCTCACATCATTTACGAACTGTGGCGGCAAGAGCATATTGCAACCCATGCATACGTTGTTCCTGATTGAAACTATCCCAATTCCTTCTTTATTTTTAACGATCTTCTCAAACTTGTATAAGAGTTCCTCATCAAGCCCAGAGGATATGGTCTTCTTCTCCTTTAAACACTTATCTAATTCATTTTTCTTCTCCGTAGTCAGCTTGTTGACTACTTTTTGTTTTTCGCCAATTGTACTCTTTAATTCCTCTCTGAGTGTTTTCTGCTCATCCAGATCACCATCTACATTCTCTATCACATGTTCCGCTTCAAGCTCCTGGGCATCGATCTTTTCAAGCTTTTCATTGATCTGGGCAATTTCACTGGTAATTGCTTCGTATTCTTTCTGGGTTTTGATGAGTGCGATCTGACCTTCATACTTTTCTTTGTTGAGCTTCAATTCTTCTTTTTCCTTGGCCATATCTCTCAACAAAACGCTGCTACTTTCCTTGCTTGCCTCCTTTTCACCTATCAATCTCTCGACACGGTGAAATTTTCTCTTCAGTTCATTGAGCTCTTTCGGTATATCTTCCAGTTCTGCTTCGACTTCAAACTCTTTCAGCAATATGTTCTGCAATTCCCGTAGCTTATCGTATACCTTTTGCATTTCTCAACCCTCTATTCATTTGGTTTTCAAGGCAATCGATTTGAATATATTCTTTTTTCTTATTAAAGTCCACTTTAATCAAGTCCATATATATCTAAACCATTAATTATATAGAATTAGCTCTAAATTTCTAATTTTATAATCCTCCATTTCCAAACGTACGCAACAACTTTTCCTCTCTAGATGATTTAGCAAGGTTAAACGGTATTACTCGATTGATATGTACGACAATTTCAGTACAGTTATGCACCTAAAAAAGATACAGGTATGACAAACCTTGCTTTCCCATTAAGTGTAACAATCGATGGGGACACCACGCTTTCATTAACAACTATTAATTTCGCATTATTTCCTGGCTTAATTTAATGCCCAGAATCTTATATTAAGTATTTTAATAGTACCTTCGAGGGAGGCGCTCTAAAGCTTTATTTTTGAAATCTGCGCAACAATTACTCAGGGAATTGCAGCAATAATCTTTCGATATTCATCCTCGGTATAAGCGCGAAAGGTTTCAGTACGGACGCTACCTTTCGAACCAATACTAAGAGCGATTTTCGATACTGTTTCATCGTTCGGCGCTTCGGCGATGACAAGCATGTCGTATTGCCCTGTAACCAAATAAAACTCTTTAAGTTCAGCACCCATGGACTGAAACATTTTCTTTGCTGCATCAAGACGGTTAGGACTTTGCTTGATGTTTTCTATACCTTTTTGTGTATATCGGGCAAGAGTGATGTAAGTTGCCATAATACCACCTCCTCTCAATTTTACCTCAAGCCACCTCCCTCGAGCATCAGTATCGCTCCCTTTTTAAGCAATTTAATACCTCTTAAAAGCGGCATTTATCATGGATACCCAAACCAGCTGCAGGACAAGTAGGTGATGTATCAAAAACATTCTACTGGCGGTAATGGAGTTAATAAATACCACCTATTGGGCTCATTTCAGTAGGATAGTAAACCTCTGACCAAACTATCTCGCAAACTGTGCCATAATTACTAAACTTATATAACAAATAGGTATAAAAGTTTTTTTCTGCCCATACAGCAATTCCTTCACGTTAAATCCAAAGATTTCCCTCATTGTCGTGCCAACTATCTGTTATTGTAAATTGACCTATCCATTTGGCTTCTTTATCTGTTTCTTTAGCATAACCTATCATTATTCCGTCAGGATTAATAACTACCTTTGCATATTGACCTGTATAATTATAGTCTAGATTAACCCACGTACCATAAATGTCATCGATTGTAATTTTATCACCCCAAATGAAACAGATACAGCAAATAATAAAAAGGTCACTACAATTAACATTTTGGTCTTCATTCTGTTGCCTCCTTGAAGTGCTCTTCGTCAAGGCTGCACAAACCAGATACAGATCTGATGCTGGGTAGATCATGACGTTTTATTAGCGGTTATGGATAAAATACGAAGACTCACTCTCCACCTTGCTCTAGCGGC
>CAYFYU010000093.1:0-16026 GCA_964347455.1 uncultured Spirochaetota bacterium
TGCGAGAAGTGAATGATAACAAAGAACGAACTAATGTGGGTAACTACTTTGTTGCAATTATCTACTATCATGTCATTATTCTGATTTTTGTCAAGTATTGAAAAATTAATTCAAAGGAATTAGTGCAAGGTGAGATTAATGGCAGATTTGTGCGAGTACCCGAAGTTACGAGCAGTTTATACTGTATGTAACACAGTTACGGGCACATAAAATTAAGACATTCTACTGGCAGTAATATGTTTTATAAAAACCAAAAATAAATTGTAATTATGGAAAAGTAATAGTCAAAGTAAACGTTCCCGCCATATCGTCCCATTCGTCTACTAAAAGAAAATAAGTAGTACCTGAACCAAGAGCAGGAGTAGCACGGACTTCATCTGAAGCGTCAAAGAAATCATCACAGAATAATAAAAGATTGCTAAAGAAGTCTGGACTGGAATATAAATCCCAGCTAAGGTCGGACTGTGTATTTGTCAAAGCAATTGTGTGAGCGCCATCGTTATTCGCCGTGAATTTATAATAGCTTGTTCCACCTGCACCAACCTGGCCGCTATGAGCTGTACCCACTGTTAACTCCATTGGATTCGAAATCGTACCCTCATTAGCAGGCTCAGTACCCCCATTACCAGTACTGTCACAACTACTCCCGAAGGAAAACAATACTGCCGGTAGTAACAAACCAAGTAATAACAGCATTCTCATAGAACAGGTTGCTTTTTTACTCACAATTGTCTCCTTACACATAGGTTATGCTGAATAAAACCAATATTCTAAATATTTGAATTATCGTTTACGTATAAAAGTATAGTACATATCATCCAGATAACAAATGTATGTGAGGAAAAAAGAACGGAAGGCCTAGGAAAGTCTATAATAAAAGGAGCGATTACATTTTTTCATTTAAATAAAGAATGATGTCGGTTATTAAATCGTCATCTCCGTATTTCAATGTGTTAATGACGAGCCATAAAAAAGGGCTTTTATCATACCAGCGATTATTATCGTAAATATCCATCTATATAAATTATCACGCTTTTAAAAAATATCCATAACTAGCATCTTGTACCTTACTTCAATTCGCTAATCTTCTTAGAAAATTATAAGCAACCCTGATGAGCTCCACCCTTCCCTCCTTTATCCCTTTGGTAAAGGGGGGCCCAATCAACAACAGGCCACAGATTTTAAACACAATCACCGTTTTCGTAGCAGCTTCCTTTCTCTCATCTTTACATACTATAGCCAGGATCCTGAACCTGAAAGTAATCGCAAAGATTCACATACAGATCCATGTCCCGCCGGTCATGGCCATTTTCTATCTTTCATACTGATTATTGTTAAAGGATTATTATTAGCGGCATCTTTTTGTATTGTTTGGCTGCACTAACCATATACAGCGCTGATTCAGCTAAGAACTTGATGATTGTAATCGTCTGCAAGCCGATAGACTTCTTTATTAACGATAAGTTTGATGTTTGAGCCTGGTCGGATCTCAATGTTATCCCTATTTAACAGACGAATTATTTCTTCTTTTCCATCTCTGTATATCTTTTTCATATAAGGTTTTACAATCGGACTGAACTTATTATTATCGACATAGCCCGTTACTATAGCAAGCTCATTGTTTGAGAGCATTACCGTAGTGCCTTTTGGAAACGGTGTAATATTCTTAATAAGGGCCTCTGTTAGATGCGGATCAAGCCTTCTTCCCTTTTCTTTATCCATAATCTTCAAAGCCTCTGCAGGATGGAGTGGTAGCCTGTAGGGTCTGTTTGAGGTTAAGGCATCGTATATATCTGCCACTGCTGCTATCCTCCCAACAAGCGGGATTTCCTGGCTTTTAAAAGGTCTTACATCCATATCAATCCTTAAATTCGGATACCCAGAACCATCATATGACTGATGGTGAAATAAGCAAGCTTTTCGAAGATATGCAGGGATGAGAGGCATTTTCTTTTCTTTGAGCTTTTCATTAATCTTTCTTAAAAGCACAAAACCAGTATAGGGATGCTTTTGAATTAATGCAATCTCAGATTCAGTAAGCTTATCTTTTTTATTTAAAACCTGTAATGGAATGTGAGTTTTTCCAATATCATGCAAAAGCATATTGAGAACGATATTCTCTTGCTCGGTGAATCCACCAATTGAGCGGACGTCTTTCATCTCTGTAAGAATATCAGATGCTTCAAATATAATAATGGCCGAATAAATGGCAGTGTTTACCGAATGTTCCCACGTATACGCATCATGGGACTGAACATCGGCAAATGCCTGAGATAGGGTTTTAAATTTTCCTTTACCTGTTTTTATGATGCGAAAAACATGGTTTATAATATCCTCGACAACGGCCCGTAGGGGTTTCATGTCAATGATCCCTGAGTTCTTAATGCTATTCATGTTTTGTATGATAGCATTAATTACCTTTTGTCTTTCACTTTCGTCGAATCCTTCTTCAGAAGTAAGACCATCTATATCGTCAAATTGACTTATGACGAAAAGAGACTGTACATTAAATTCATTCTTTAGCTTGTTCAATGTTTTTTCGGTGATTCTGTAGCCCTTCATCAGATCAACCGCAGAGCGCATTCCCCCTGTAAATTTTTTAAATGATTGGTGTTTCCCTATAACATCTCCAGGCTTTACAAAATCGATCGGAACTTCAACCATCTGGTACTCCGAAATATTCAACTACAATGAATTAAACAATCAAAGAACGAAAGTAATCCCATTAAAAATTATACTACAATAATTCAAAATCTCAAATTTCTGAGAATCTCTGCACTGTAAGGATTACTGAGAGCATTTATCTCTGAATTGCCTGATTTTGTAATTTATATGCGTCGGTCTCTACAATGAGAACATAGCGATATATTTTCCTGAGGGGAAAGGAGACGATGAGAAGAAGAGAGGTGGGATAGACACAAGTTGCACAACACCGTTGACTCAAACAGTATGAGTTATACCGCTCACCGAAGTCCAGCCCACACACGATGCTGGAGTTGAATAAAACTAATGTTCCATGATGTATTAATGCTCATTGGAATATATAACAGTGATCGAATCTTATCCTTGTGTAAGATTTACTTGAGAACCAGCTTTCTTTCTAGGGCAGCTTTTACTTCGTTTTTCTCCCACCTGTTTGGATGGTATCGTATGAGCCGCCATGATTCTATGAAATCATCATAATGCGGGTCTCGTGGATGTCCGCTTTGACCTGTCGTGTGCATCATAAGCGAATTGGACAGGTCGCTCAGGTCATAAATAGCTCGCATCGATGTAACATGGTAAACCTCAAAGGGGTCTTCAATGCTGTAGTCAGCCCGGTTAACCTGGTGAAACCCGCCTGAAACTGCCACAGGACCACGGTTAAAAATTCTCTCAATGAAGCCAATTCCGGATCTACCGAATGTCGCATTTCGAAAAGTTGCCGTATGAATTTTCCCCCATTCCCAACTATCCAGTTTCTTACCCAGCTCTTCAACTCCTTTATTGTATCCCTTCTCAAAGGCACGGGCCAGGATCTCATCCGGCAGCTCGATTCTGTCCATTGTGGTGATATCGTCCCACCACCCGTTGTCAGGCTCCTCTAGAAGATTTCGCACACAACTCAGAAGGCTAGATCGTGTCCCAAGCGCCTTATCCTTATTCCAGAGATCTTCGTGTATCTGATCCTTAAATATTTCCTCAACGAGTGTTGCCCAGAAATAGCCGTAGAGCGCAGCCTCAGGGCTTTCCATCCTCATCCTGCTGTCCCATTCAAGCAGTCTGTCGCGTGCGGCCCCCACTGCTGCATCTTCAAAACTGATACCTTTCAGATAGGGCAGGATCTCCCTTGCTGAATTGCTCAGAACATCTCCCTGCATGGCTATCATATCCTTAACATTAAATCCTGATCCGCCCAGTTCGATCATGTCCATAATGCGACGCGCCCTATAACCATCGTCAGCTTCCCTATCGATCACATACGGGTATTTCAGGCTGACTGTCGCGTTGTTGGCTGCGATTATGTAGCCTTTTGACGGATTTTTAACCCAAGGCATATCTTCAAAAGGAACAAAGCCCGACCATTCATACTCATCAGTCCACCCGGGGACTGGTAAAAGGCCGTCGCTATTAGGCCTCACGGGTATCAGACCCACTGCCTGAAATCCTATATTACCTTCAACATCTGCGTAGGTCATCTGTATGTTCGGAGAAGTGAAATAGCGTGTGGCCTCTCGGAACTCCTCATAGTTCCGGGCTCTGTTTAATAAAAGAAGCATTTTGATGTTCTCAAGCGGCTGAAGAGCTACCCAGCGAAGAGACAGCGCTTTGAGCTCAAGATTCTCGGGAAAATTCTTCTGGGGGACTATATCAAAGCTGTTTGCGCTCATCAACGATCCATGATCCGTTACGATCGGCCCGTGCCGTGTGCTCCGGACCAGTAAAACATAGGGCTCATCCTGTTTTTTAATTGAGATCTCCTCGCGATGGATTTCCATATCCACCCACTGCCCATTTACTTCGTACTGGTTCGGATTGTAAGGATTTATCCTCTCTATGTAAAGATCCTGCACGTCCGCGCTCATGAATGACATTCCCCAGGCGATTCGGTCGTTGTGTCCGAGAATGATCCAGGGCACACCCGCAAAAGAATAACCGCGTACATTAAAAGGCTCGGTTCCATCCGGCCCACTGCCTGTCTTACTGTGCAGGCCAATCTCGTACCACATCGAGGGCATCTGAATCCCGAGGTGCGGATCGTTGGCCAAAAGAGGTTTACCCGTCGCTGTCAGGTCTCCTGAAATGACCCATGCATTGGTCCCGACTCCTTCACCCTTTCCAAATGCCAGTGGAGTAAAAGGATCAAAACCCCCCACAAGACTGGTGTTGAGACCGAGAAGAAGTGATATGTACTCTTCTGTCAATGCAGTGAGACCGTCGTGTTTACGTGGCTTGCCTGAAAAGGTGATCTCGCTGTCATCTACGATAACAGGCATTTCATCATACCGGTAGTCCGGGAAATAATCCTTGGTCATTTCAATACCAACGGTCCTGACGATGTCAATAGTATAAAGCTCTTTTTGCATGTTACCACCGGCGTCCTCAGCCATGACCTTTAACCAGGTAAGAGAGTTAACCGGGGTCCAGGGCTCGATTTCAAATTCCACCCCCTGCAGTTTTAGTAATCGGAACTCACTGCCAAGCCGGGAAGGTTTGCGGTTTAAAATATAAGCGTTGACTCCTGCGGCATAGGCATCAAGAAATCGCCTGGTTTCCCCATCAAGCTTGGCGTATTCCAGCTCCGCTATCCGTCTGAACCCAACGGTTCGTATATAGATGTCTATTCCAAGTACGGCATCTCCAAAAAACTCAGCAAGTCTTCCTGAGCCAATACGCCTCCAAAACTCCATCTGCCAGAAACGGTCTTTGGCATGAACGTAACCCTGGGCATATAATAGATCCTCCATTGTATCTGCGTAAATATGGGGTATTCCATCTTTATCCCAGTAAATTTCCACTGGAGCGCTCGGCAGATCCCCTAGTTCCGCCTTTCCGGCAGCCTTGATTGTCAGCGGGGTAATAAGTATTACAAAACTAATAATTATGAAAAATATTCTTCTCATGACATTCCTCCTTTCATTCAAAAGATTACTTTAACTCTCTGTATTTGGATAGAATCCTATTAAATGCAATGCACATAATCCATGCAAAAAATCCTGCATAGGAAACGCTTAATTACAATTGCGACATTCATTAAATATAAAAAACGAATTGATATGAGTAATAACTTTAATGCTTATATATAGATCCTCTAATTATTTTTAATTTTGTCAAGGGCTACTATTATTGGGATTATTAAAATTCCTATTGTACAGAAACCAGATGCAGAACGGACTCAGGATAAATCGAGACATTCTACTGGCGGTAGTAGACTCAACCAAATAACAGGTTATAAATAGGAACTATGGAAAAGCAATTGTCAGCGTAAATGTTTCCGCCATATCATTTCATTCCCCAATTAACAGATAGTACGTGTTACCTGAAACAAGAGCAGGAGTTGAACAGATTTCATCTGAAGCTTCAAAGAAATCATCGCTAAATATCAAGTTGCACCAGTATCAACCAACACTCGATGCTCAGCTGTGTCGATTATCAAACAAATATACGGACTAATCCACTCTTTCCAACTTTATGGCTGGATACTCTGTTCATGAAGCGTTTCCTCGAGTTTTTCTTCTGGTGCATTGATGAAAAGAAATATATAGGCGGTGGAAAAGTAGGAGGGTTATACTTAGAAATACCGTTAGAAAGATGGATTATGGTTTAATATTTTAATCTCAATTTCACTAAATTGTGGTGAATGTATAGCAACGGGCCTCATTTTCAAAAACCTTTTCACCAGTTTGCCAGTTTACTTTGATCTTTAATTGTGTCTACAATAAACACAGGTGCAACAAACTTGCAGTTTTGACTTAAAAAAACGCTTCCAGGACCCGGCATCCATGCCAACAAATACATGCAATATATAACATGTTCATGAGTAAGTGTTACGATTAGGCGTTCTTTCTGACCAATGTATACATTGTAATTTCCTCTCTGATCACCATTAAATTTCGCTCATTTTACTGGTCTTACCGGTCTTTGTTTGACTATCAGGGATATACGCGTAAACCAAAGGTATTCTTTGTCAGCTTTCAATAACTCGATACCGGTCTTTTAGCGTTATATGGAGTACTTCATTTAAGTGCTTTCAGGTTTATGTGACAAACCGCGAATGCCAGTCGCCACCAAAATAATACCTAGAATTATGTCAGTGGAAACACCAAAATAGTGGGCGGGTACAACTGCTGGAGCTGGACCAAATTTATTCATAAATACTAGAATGGGTAGGAGCGCCATTGATATTCCAACTACAATCGCTCCGGCATAGCCAAACCGCATATCATTTTTAAGCATGAAAAAGAATACAAGCGACCAACTCATATTAACAACAGTCATTGGCAATGCCCCGACTGGAGGTGCAACTGACGCCTGAGAATTTATGGCAAAGCCGATGCCAAAGGACATTGATACTACGCCAATAAAAGCAGCTAAAGCAATGGTTTTGTTTGTCACCATTGTAATACCCCTCCAATAATATTTTTCGAAAAATAGAACAGAGTGCTCAATTATTTGTAAATCTAATACGGCTACTTTTAAAAACGAAATACCCTTAGTTTGTTTGGATGTAAGATTGCCTTATGGTATTTCAAATTCTACTCATACTTTTGGATAAATTAATAAAAAACAATAATACTCATTATACTGTAAACAAGGTGGAATTTAGATGGCGAGTTAACCTATACCTCGAGGCTGCACATCACTCTCTGTTTTCATACTGGAATCTCTGCTTGATAACAAATCCAAGCGAATTCTTTCCTTTTACCCTTTCTATAATTCCGAAAGCACCACCACCGCGGTAGTACATCTCCTCTTTTTGATTTAACTGATACGATTTTTTCAACTCTTTCAAAATACAGTCAAAATGCGCCTTTTTTCCGGATTCTTTGTGCTGAATTGCTGTAATGGCCATATTGAGGGGTCTATTGCAAATAGGGCAGGGAGTTTTGAATGCCTGCTCTTTTTTTGTTTTATAGTTGCGATATTTCTTGTATCTCTTGTGATGATTTCTACTCACAAGCGTTCTCCACGGTAAGGTAAAATTAAATCATATTAATTAAAATACAAAATCATCGTTTCGGCAAGTATCTAATTACACACAACTCAGTTATTCATCCATGGGCTTAATCTATTTACATCATCGAGAAGCTTCCGATAATATGATAATTTATCTAAATGCAGAGAGACTTTTTAGTGATTTAGCAAGAAACTCTTTCTTCGTTTGTCACTAATTATTAGCGTATCACCAAAATACCTAAAATGCCAGGGCTCATAGATATAGCCGGTAATCCTTATCCTGTTTTTTGGATATGAAAGGATGATTCCATAATCTGAGATGTTTTCCATAAGCCACTGAAAAGCTACTGTATGTTCAAACTCACGCGATAAATTACTGTTTATCTCATCTGAGGTGAGATCGCAAACCGTTCCTAGCTGATGTTCCGAATGACCTGGCTTAGCAACTCGAATCTGATAAATGCCGTAACGACGAATTGCATTCGAATAGAGCCGCGATTGATACCTTGCATCACGATAAGCTGATAGTATACCGATAAATACTCCGTCCTTCCGGGCATTGTCTATGAGTCGCTCAAATACTCTCGCCGCCTCCCTTCTGAGTAAGAGTTCACGCCAATCGTATCCCTGAGCCTTGTAGCTCGGTAAAATACGAACCAGATCATCCGGTTTGTAATCAAGCGGTACTGGATGTTCTCTGTCAATCATACCGGTCCCAATGGTAATGTTACCATTCTGATCTGTACGAAGGGGGTGTGACTTGTGTGTTATATGCATTTCGGGTAAATAAAAATAGTACAATCCTCTGGCGCATCTGTACCATGGTACTCCATTAATAATGATTTTTTCAATGACTGTAAGCTCATCACCAAAACGGAGCAAAACATTTTGATCCGTTTTCGCATTAAAATCGGGACTACTGTAGGGTAAACCCTGTGGAAGGATATAGTAAACGATCAATCTACTCTCAGCAATAATGGGAGAAACAGCAAAAACAAGGAACACTATGAGAATAAACCACTTTTTCATTTGCGGTTAGAATACTATAATTACAGATTTCATTCAAGAAATTGCAATGTTCACCAGTTTAGAGGAGGCGGTATTGAGATTGAGGATACAAATATAAATCTTTTCCAGACTATTAAATTTTATATTGATAGGAGTATCAGAAGTGGTTTTATTATAATATTAAAATAACTCTTGCGGATCGAAAAACTCTTTATAGGGAGAAGCTCAATGCTCAAAAAGCCGATCTTATATGACTACAACAATGTACTATTCGATAGAATAACCAGTTCGGCGTCGTTATCAATAGAAGAATTGGAATCCTACACAGGTAAAACCGTTGAGATCCACAATACGCTCGCATCAAAAAGAAAAAAGGGAGAACTCCCCTTCTACGATCTCCCTTATCAAAAACAGGAACTGAACCGAATAAAAACTTTGGCGGATAGCATCAAAAAAGAGATGGGTGATCATTTTGACAACCTCCTCGTCATCGGAATCGGAGGTTCTTCTCTGGGCGGCATTGCTCTTCTGAAAGCACTCAATCATCCATTTTACAACCTTCTCCCAAAGGAGGAAAGAAAAACGCCACGGGTGTTTTATGCTGAAAATATAGATGCAGACGAAATTAAGGGTTTGTTTGATATTCTCGAACCAGAAAAAACAGTTGTTAATATCATATCCAAATCAGGAACAACAGCTGAACCGATGGCAAACTTCCTTTTGTTTCAAAAGTTCATGGTTGATAAAATCGGGGAGGCTAGGTTTAAAAAGCAGGTGGTGGCGACAACGGATCCCAAGACAGGTACAATGCGAAAGATCGTGAATGATCTGGGTTTAAGTAGCTTGAATATTCCGGATGGTGTGGGTGGCAGGTTCTCAGTTCTTACGCCAGTTGGATTGTTTCCTGCATACCTTGCCGGTATTGACGTTGAAACACTACTCGAAGGTGCGGGATATATGGACAATGTTACAAAATCAAATGATCTCTTCAACAATCCAGCATATATGAATGGCGTAATACACTACCATTTACATATACAAAGAGGTGTAAACAATGCAGTTCTCATGCCTTACTCGGTAGCCCTGAGTCTGATTTCTGACTGGTACCGGCAACTTCTTGCAGAGAGTCTTGGGAAAAAGTATGCTATCACAGGCGAGTCAGTTTATGCGGGTCAAACCCCTATCAAAGCAGTCGGTGCAATCGACCAACACTCACAGATACAGCTCTACCGGGAAGGACCATTCGATAAAATTATAACCATACTTTCAGTTGCAAATTTCAACAATTTCCTCAACCTGCCCGCTCTCTATGAGAAATATGAAGGTCTCTCATATCTCGGTGGACACACTATCAATGAACTCTTCAATGCTGAAAAAGATGCGACCATACTCGCACTGGTGAAATCAGGCAGACCAAATATCGAGATATCCATTCCCGAAATTAATCCCTTTACGGTGGGGCAACTCTTCTATTTTTATGAGGTTCAGACCGTCTTTGCCGGGTATCTATACGGAGTCAACTCTCTTGACCAACCTGGTGTTGAAGCGGGTAAGCAGTACACTTATGGAATGCTCGGCCGGAAAGGCTTCGAAGACAAAAAGAAAGAGGTGGAATCCTTCCCGAAAAAGGATGAGCGTTTTATCATAAAGGGAAAATAGCACACTCTGCACTTGACAGCACCTTCGATAAAATTTTAAAAAAAACTATGCAATCTTTACTTGATATAGTATAATGAAAAACAACGGGCGATTAACTCAGTGGTAGAGTGCTACCCTCACATGGTAGAAGTCACTGGTTCAAATCCAGTATCGCTCACAAGCCCCGGCAGTCGTTGTCGGGGTTTCATATTGTGCTGAAGGGAATACCAAAGAAACAAATGTCGGGGAATGTACTCTGGCTTGCACTTACCAATATTAAGAGGAAGAAGTTCGGCTCCATTACATTCTTCGTGATAGCATTCTTCATTGCTCAATCCATTTTTCTCCTCAATTTATCAAAAAGCTTTATCAGGTTGTCCGATCTTAGCGGTATTACGGAATTTTTTAGACTTTTGATACTATCAACTCTCCTGTTAGGTACTCTACTTCTCTGTGGACTTTCACTGCTCCTAATAAACTCCAGAAAACAGGAAATAGGAATCCTGCGTATATTCGGTGCACAAAAAATCGATATAATTGTCTTGATTTCAACCGAGGTTTTCCTCCTCTCAATTTTTGGTGCTCTCGCCGGTCACCTCTTCATCATTCTACTCATAATCTTTGATGTCATCTACCTTCCAACTTTTATTCAGGAAATAGGTACGGTGGAGCTCATAAAGCTCATCGGTATCGGTGGACAAACAATATTTTTTGTTGCACTAATAGAAATTACCGTTTCAATAATTCTCCTCTCTATATACTTGAGGCATGATGTGAAGGACCTCACACGAGGATCAAAATGAGTATCAAAGTGATCAAGGTCTCAAAATCCTATTTCAATCATGACAATGAAAGGGGAATTATCGAGGCAGTAAAAAATGTAAACATCGACATCAACGAAGGAAGTTATACACTCTTTTATGGCCCTACCGGTAGTGGAAAAACGACCCTGCTTTCCATTCTCGCTGGAATTATAAAACCCACTTACGGTGAGCTCATACTCAATACGCTTCATGTGAGCCGATCAACCGACAGAGCCATTTCAATGTTCAGGGAAGAGAATATAGGATTCATCCCACAGGAAAATCTTTTAATCAACGATCAGTCGGTCATTGAAAATATTCTCGCTCCGAACACATTTTATAAAAAAACTCTTAGAGAACTGAAAATAGATGCACAATTCCTTCTCGAACGATTAAATTTGGCCTGGAAAAAACATGCAATGCCCTATGAGCTATCTGGTGGTGAGAAAAAAAAGGTCATGATTGCCCGGGCACTCCTGAAGAAGCCTCCCTTTCTCTTTGCAGATGAACCGGTATCCGAGCTTGACCATGAATCGACGAATGATATAATGAAGCTCTTTGATGAACATTTCAAATCGGGTATGGCAGTGGTGATCGCAAGCCATAAAAAACTGAAAATGAACCAGAAAGGTGATATATATTTAATTATGAACGGCCAGATAATAGAGCATGACAAAGGAGGTACTAAATGAATTCTCTTAAATTATCCTGCCGCCTCGATAAATGTATCGTCGACAGTACACTTGAGATGGAAATCAAAAAGTGTACCACACAGCTCAAAAAGGAGACTCCTGATCGATATGACCAGTGTCCCAACCTGATTGTTGAAACTTGGGAAGATTATCAAAAAGGGGATGTTTGGAGAAAGTTTGGTGATATGATCGACAAATCAAAACCGAAGAATAGAGACAAGCTTGTGTGATTCTCGCCATCAAATGGAAAATACTCACAGTGTGCACACAAAACTTCCATTTCCGCAGTAAAAGATGGAGTACATATTGGCAACTATAAGAGAAAATCTTTTAAGAGTGCGTGAAACAATAGAAGAAACACTGAACGGGGTCGGCAGAAAAGACCCTGTCACTCTCGTTGCAGTGTCAAAAACTGTGCCGGTTGAAAAAATTAGAACCGCTATTGAGGAGGGTGTGAATATTATTGGAGAAAACCGAGTACAGGAGGCCATACCAAAACATGCTCAAATTGGAGCGGATGTCACCTGGCATATGGTTGGGCACCTGCAGAGAAATAAAGTAAAGCAGGCAATCCAGATATTTCAAATGGTTCAGAGCATCGATAAGGTAGAAACAGTCGCTGAGATCGAGAAGAGAGCAATACAGCCGCTCGATGTACTCATTGAGATAAATTCAAGCGGAGAAACGACAAAATCTGGTATCCATCCAAAAGATCTCTTCTCTCTCGTTGATGATTTGATGAATTTCAAGAAAATAAGAATTAGGGGATTGATGACCATTGGACCTTTCACGTTCAATGAAGAGGAAATTCGAAATGCTTTTATACTAACGAGGAAGAGTTACGAAGAGCTCAAAGATAAGTATAAGAATCTCGATATAACCATACTATCCATGGGGATGACCGCTGATTATCGGATAGCAATCGAGGAGGGATCGAATATGGTCCGGCTTGGAACAGCAATCTTTGGAGAACGCAGGTATTAGGTGAAAAACGAGAATATCTACCGGATCTTGGTTACGGTTCATCCCGGAACATCAAAAAAGGGTATAGAGATCAAGGACGATGGAGTTCACCTCTACACCACGTCCAAACCGATAAAGGGACAAGCAAATCGGGAAGCACTGGAAATTATAGCTGCTTTTTTTAAGGTGCACAGACGCAGCGTTTCTCTCTTTCGGGGAGAAAAAGCCAGACAAAAGGTTTTTCAGCTCAGCATCGATAGAGAACAGATAAAGAGTTATAAAGGTACGGAATTGGATTTTAAAATCTTGAAATATCTCAGCGAGGTCTAAATGGACAGGGTTAAGCTGGCATTTATTGGTGGAACTGGGTTGTATCAGATCGAGGGTATGACCGTAACAGACAGCATTGATATAAAAACTCCTTTTGGTAAGCCCTCCGATAGTGTAAAGATAGCTCAGTACAATGGTCGCAAGATTGCATTTCTGCCGAGACACGGAACCGGGCATCGATATCTACCAACAGAAATTCCGGTGAAGGCGAATATGTGGGCCCTGAAAAAGATCGGAGTCGAAAAGATTATAGCCGTTAGTACGGTTGGGAGTTTAAAAGAGGAGATAAAACCGCGGGATATCGTCATACCAAATCAGATTATTGATAGGACAAAGGTAAGGCCCCTCTCATTTTTTGGAAACGGCATAGTAGGCCATTTATCATTTGCGGACCCTTTCTGCATAGAAATGGTCGATCTGCTCTACCAAACAGTTAAGGCGTTGGGATATCGCGTACATCGCGATGAAACCTATGTCTGTATGGAAGGACCTCTTTTTTCTACGAGGGCAGAGAGCAATCTATATCGATCCTGGGGGGGAGGCGTCATCGGCATGACCGCTGTTCCTGAATCGAAATTGGCCCGTGAAGCAGAGATGTGTTATGCACTCATGGCACTCTCCACTGATTATGACTGCTGGAAAGATGATGAGGAGGACGTCACCATTGAAATGGTTGTTCAAAATCTTACAGCAAATACCAAAGCAGCACAGTCGATTATAAAAGGTGTTATCGAGAAGGTCCCTGAGGATACCTCATGTGGATGTCAAGAGGCTGCCAGGTATGCAATTTTAACAAACAAAGAACTGATACCAGCGGAAATGAAGCGGAAGCTGTCACTTTTTTACGACAAATATTGGAAATAGAAAAAACAATAGCTGTATCGTGAAAAAAATTCTAACTTATACCATAACGATGATGTTTCTTTTAGTAATTTTCTCGCAGCGGTCGATCTATGCTGAAGGTACTTATCCCTCTTATAACAGACAGCTGGATCGATTCTCGATACCTATGAATGATTCTATCGCTTTATTTTACGGGGATTATTTCAATCAATACCGCTTATACTCTGATGTCGGGATAGTGGCATTTTCATTTGAGGATAAGGATATCGATTATGAGGAGACACAGTTGCGAAGGTTTGAAATAATCTTTTTTATTTCTCTTCCAGTAACATTTATTCTCAGTCTCGCAGGTCTTGGAGCATTCAAACTGGCATCTGGAAGCTCTGGGGGATTCAGATCCATCGACTATCAATATATAGCCCTTTCATCTGTTGCACTTTCTTTTGCCGTCGCGTTGCATGACAACAGGGTGGTTTTCCACAAGGGCGGTATATAGAGGAAAACTTAATGAGTATTAGAACTTTTTTAAGCAGCAGAATAAAAATTTTCGCCATAGTTGCCGTTTCAGTAGTCGTGGTAGATCATATCGTGAAATGGATTATTAAAACAAACATGCATCTCAATCAGACAATTCCTGTTATCGGTGATCTCTTTACCATATCATATATACTGAATTCGGGTATTGCATTCGGTCTTTTTGATAGTAACTCGTCACCTGTGAAGACCCCAATTCTCATTCTCATTTCATTTGTGGCACTGGGAATCATACTCTACATATTTCTTACTCTTCCAAAAAAAATTAAATTAACCGGTCTGTCGATGGGTCTCATATTCGGCGGTGCTATAGGCAACATCATTGATCGCGTGGTACAAGGAGAGGTTGTTGATTTCCTCGATTTTGATTTTCCCGATATATCAGTGCCATTTCTTCGAATTCACATGACGCGGTGGCCGACGTTCAACGTCGCAGATTCGTGTGTCCTTGTGGGTATCATAATGCTCCTGGTCATTCTCATCCGGCACGGAGGAAGAGCTGAACAGGAAGAATAACATTCAGCGTTACGAATTTACTGCAACCGGTGCAGACTATAATAAGAGGCTCGACCTCTTTCTTACAGAAAAATTAAGGAACCTATCGAGATCCCTGATACAGAAATACCTCAGGGAGAACGATGTAATACTCGTCAATTCTGAACATAAGAAACCCCACCACAAGCTCAAATCCGGTGATCGAATACAGGTAACAATTCCTCTACCAAAAGAGACACGACTCGAGCCTGTACATATCGATCTGGACATACTCTATGAAGATAAGGATGTTCTCGTTTTAAATAAGCAGCCGGGAATACCGGTTCATCCTTCACCGGGTCATGAAACCGATACCATTGTCAATGCCCTTCTCCACTATTTCGGTGAAAAGGGCAATTTATCCACTGTTGGAGGTGAATTCCGCCCGGGCATTGTACATCGACTCGACAAGGATACAGCCGGCGTTCTTTTGATAGCAAAAAATGATTCCGCCCACAATAGGATTGCCAGAGACTTTTCGGAAAGGAGGGTTGAAAAGACATACGAGGCGATCGTAAAAGGTGTACTCTATCCACCTGAGGGTTTTATCGACTACCCTATCGCCAGGAGCTCAAAACATCGAAAAAAGTTTACCGTGTCCGAAAGTGGAAGGATGGCGGTCACCGTTTATAGTACCATTGAAAGCAAAAATGAAACGACCTGGGTACAACTTAAACCGAAGACAGGTAGAACACATCAGATCAGAGTTCACATGACACATCTGGGACACCCCATAATAGGCGACCAGCTCTATGCCCGAAAGTCGCATCAGGCACGGTTTATCGCCCTTTTTGCAAAAGAGCTTCGAATCAAACATCCGAGGTCTGGTGATAGCATGTCATTTACCGCACCTTACCCTGCGCATTTTATGGAGCTGGGTAAACGCCTCGGTTATACCATTCCACCAGCAACCTGATGCGCAGTCTCCGGGTTATCACTACACATAGATCGAGAAAACATTTTTATATTATTTGATAAGTAAGTCCTTCTGTATAATTTTTCATACTGTGTCCTTCTATCTGCTT
>CAYFYU010000094.1:0-15703 GCA_964347455.1 uncultured Spirochaetota bacterium
ATTTGACATCCACTACGAGGATCCCCTTGGCGGCATGGAGGTAACTCCCAAAGGCTTTGCAGGACTCACCCGCATTGTTCAATCGATAGCTCAGAGACATGCGAATGGAAAACTTTTGTTTACTCTTGAAGGCGGTTATCACCTGGGAGGGCTGTGTGATGGCGTGGAGACTGTATTGAAGCAGCTTGCTGGTAAAGAAATATTCGATACACATAAGATTAATAAGAATGAGGATCAGGGAACAGGGCACGCGGATTATGCCATCGAAAGAGCGACATCAATCCAGAAAAAGTTCTGGAGCTGTTTTCAATAACCGGCAATGAACTCACTCTACAAAATATTGCAAGTGAGAAAAAGGAAAAAGAAAATAAATGATCAATAAGGTATCCTTCGATAGATCGCGTAAAAGTACGTCGGCCAGGCTTCACTATGCCTGGATAATTCTGACAGTAGGAACGTTCATTGTGGTAGGTTCACTGGGGCTGGCTCGATTTGGTTACAGCCTTGTTCTCCCTGAGATGCAGACCTCTCTGCATCTGGACAATACAGGAGCGGGCGGTCTGGCAACTGCAAATCTCATAGGCTATCTGCTTCTCGCTTTGATTGGTGGTGCACTTTCTGCTCGCTTTGGAGCTCGGAAGGTAATTACACTGGGTATGATCCTCGTTGGCGTAGGAATGATATGTACCGGTTTGTCCAATTCGTTCTGGTCTGCAATGATCTGGCGGGCAATTACCGGTATCGGAAGCGGGGCAAGCAACGTCCCCACCATGGGATTTCTCTCCTCATGGTTTGGTCCACAATTTCGCGGATTGGCTACGGGCATAGCAGTAGCTGGCACTAGTATAGCACTCATAGTAACCGGGCCGCTCGTGCCCCGTATACTTACGAAATTCCCAGTGAATGGTTGGCGAATAACGTGGTACGTTTTTGGAGGTATTTCACTATTGCTGGCATTTATAGGTGCAACCCTTCTTCAGAACAGACCTGAGGAACGTGGACTTCGCCCTCTGGGTGAAACAGAAAAAAAAGAAAATCCCGGAACAGATACTCACGGTAGACTTCAATGGAGTCTTGTTTATCTATCTCCACCGGTATGGCATCTCGGTATCCTGTATGCTGCTTTTGGATTTTCTTACATAATATACATAACCTTTTTCATTCGTTATCTGGTTGGTGAGGTTGGCTATTCCTCTATTGCTGCTGGAAACCTCTTTATGCTTATGGGATGGTTCAGCATGGTATGCGGTCTCTTTTGGGGTACCCTTTCCGATCGTATCGGCAGAAGGATGGCATTCCTCCTCGTATTTGAAATTCAGGCTTTATCTTTCGCTCTGTTTGCCGTCCGGCCGCAGCCTCCAGGCCTCATATTGTCGGCCATTTTCTTTGGCCTTACCGCATGGAGCATACCTGCGATCATGGCTGCTACCTGTGGCGATATGGTGGGACACAGGCTGGCATCCGCAGCGCTGGGATTTGTAACACTGTTCATGTGAATCGGCCAGGCTCTTGGTCCGAGCATTGCCGGGATGATTGCAGACAAGACAGGCTCATTCACCCATGCCTTTATCCTTGCAGCTGCCCTCGCCTTTGCAGGCGGTATAGGCTCCTCTTTCCTCAAATTATCAAAGTCTTAATTGTTAACTCATCTACTGTAATCAGAGCAACTACACTCAGGCTCACTGTCTTTTACCATGCTCTGCATAACAGCAGTAGCGCACCCGACTCCTGAACGAACAACTATTGCACCAAATTCACAGTTATTTGCACACCCTCCGCATTCGATACATAAATCTTTGTCTACAATGACTGCTCTTCTCTCTTCCATTTGGAATACTCCGCGTGGACAGACCTCAATACACAGTCCACATCCTGTACACCTCTCTTGTTTTAGTAACAATTGGACTACATTTGAAAGGTATTTCATAGCAATTCCAGTTGTCTCAATTTAAAGACTATAAATAACGAAAAAGAAATCCCTGCACCAATAATATATATAGGAATGGTAATTTTCAATTCCTTCTGTACTCCCGAAATATTGGTGTAGGGAGTCGCTCCTGTAAAGTTGAGCGCAATAAATGAACTGAGAGCCGGGAAAAAAAGAAAAATCAAAGATTTCATATAAATATCATTGTACTGAAGGTTTTCAAAATAAAAAAAACAAACTGTTATTACGATAAGGCCGATTACATATCCCTTAAGGGAAAATGCTCTAAAGGGAATAATCGGGAGTAGCAGGGGAGTGATAAAACCTCCGGAAAATAGCGCTGCAACAGTATAGATCAGGAACGGATAACCCCCGTTAATTGTGTCCCTGAACAATATACCTGACGGTCGTAAACCAAAAAAGATCAATGCCGCAATTGAAAAGATAAGAAGGGGTTTCCAGCTCTGCGTTATTTCTATCGGAGTGAGAATCAAACGATCTAAAAAACGAAACTGGACCTTTCTCATATCTCGAGTCGCTCGGTATCCATTTCTCAGGAACTGAGGTATGTCCTTTGCGTAAACAGGGCCATAGATTACCCTAAATCCCGATCTTTTCCTCACAACATGAGCATGAATACCCGGTGCACCAAGCTGAGGAACAATAAGTTTTTTATGAACGATCACCTTTGACAGACCAGTCTCCGTTATTCTATGGACAAGCTCTTCAGTACCAAATTCACCCTTCCCGGCCGCACACCAGACGTTTATGCCCTTGGTATCGAGAACGAGGATGTAACCGTCAATCCCTTCCAGATTCCGCCTCAGTATATCAAAGCTAAGCTTGTAGTTTGCAGAAACGAAGACGGGTGAATGTATATCCGGGTGCCCAACCTCGTAAAGACCCGGTTCAACACTGTACCGCATCCTAAATGAGCCAAATCTACATCTTATCTGACCCAAATAGTCCGAAAGCTTCCACGATGTTGAAACCACTCTGATACTATTTTCTTCTTTCTTTCCTGACACAGTAAATACCTCTTCCGGTCATTGCAGGTTTAAAGCAAAGATTGTCCGAATCGCATCCTGATTTTTCATGATTTCCAGATTTCCAGCGATTGATCAGATCCGGCTCCCGAATAAGCGGACGGCTCATGGAGACATAATCGGCAGTACCATCCTGAACAAGTTTTTCAGCAACCGAATAGGATCGTATCCCACCGACAAGAATAAGCGGTGAGTAAACCACCACTTAATTCAATGGCATCTATATCTGCATTAGAGAGCATAATCCCAACCCTCACCGATTCTTCAAGAAAAAGACCATTTGCAGTAAAATCCTGTGCATTCATTTTTATTGTAACAGGATAATCCGGTCCCACAGCTCTTCTTATTTCTCTAACCGTTTCAACAACCGCTCTTATCCGATTCTCTAAACTGCCACCATACCTATCTCTTCGATGATTGAATTGGGGTGAGAGAAATTGACTGTGCAGATATCCGTGAGCGGCGTGAATCTGTACACCGTCAAAACCAGCCCTCTTGGCCCTCTGCGCAGCATCTGCGACGGATCGGACAACCCTTCCTATATCATCCGGAGTCATCTCCCGTTGGACTTCTTTATGCGGATTTTCGGTCTTTGAGATAACGAGAGGTTTACATCCAGTAATTTCAGGACGTGCGAATACTCCAATATGAGCAAGCTGCATCATAATTTTTCCACCAGCTTCATGAACCCGATCGGTTATTTTCTTCAGGCCGGGAATGAACCTATCTTCATGAATACCAAGTTGAAATAAAACAGCTTTCCCCTCTTCCCCAACATATGTATTTCCTGTAATAATCAATCCTGTACCACCTCTAGCGAGTCCGGCGTATAGACGGATCAGGTTTGGAGTACAATTTCCCAGCCTGTCCGCCATACCTTCATAGGTTGCCGAACGAACAAATCGGTATGAAAGGTTCAACCCCTTTAATTGTGTTTTTTCAAAAAGTTTGCTCAATTCAGCCTCATCAATAGACTAAAAATGATTGCAAATTGTTTGTTTTGGCCCACATTTCTATTACACTTTGAGATCCAATACAAAAATGGTAATCGCCTGCCCGCTGAGTACCACCCGTGAATCATCTACACGCACACGGATAATACCTCCTCTTCGGGAAATTTGATGGCCGATGAGGTCTCTTTTCTCTAATTTTTCAGCCCAGTAAGGACCCAGAACACAATGGGCCGAACCCGTAACAGGATCTTCATCTATCCCGAAATTAGGAGAAAAAAATCTTGAGACAAAATCGTATCTTTGATTATCACTTGGAGCGGTAACGATCACTGGTTCTATGTTTTCAGAGCGCATAATATGAAAATCGGGTTTTACATTTCCAACTGCTTTTTCTCCACGTAACTCGAGCACGTACCAACCAAATCCACTTCTATATGCCTCTTTGATTTCTACATTTACTATTTTGTGCAGAATATCGGGTGTGTGGATTTTTTCAAACCTGTCTTTTGGAAAATCCATTTCAATAAAATCACCATTTTGCGATGCTATTAAATCACCTGATTTTGATTTGAACCTAATCGTGTCAACAGAGTTGACGATGCCCATTTCGTATAGGATATGGGCAGCTGCCAATGTCGCATGCCCACAAAGGGAAACCTCAATCTCGGGAGTAAAAAATCTTATCTCAAATGCTGAAGGTGTTTTCATCACGAATGCAGTCTCAGAAAGATTCATCTCTTGTGCGATTGATTGCATCCAGTCTACGGTAACCCCATAGGACAGGATGCAGACACCAGCCGGATTACCCTTGAAGGGTGTATTGGTAAACGCGTCAACCTGAAAAAACCTATGTATGGTCATTATTTTATACCTTATGGTTTCGAAATTTTCTCATTGATGAGTTGAAGTGACTATAGGATACACTTAGAACAGAAAAACTCAAATTTTGCACGAGGCAGTAATATTAGAAGCTTCTACTTTGTGGATTTCGTTTCTTTTTTCTTCCGGGCATTCAGTCTCGATTTCTCGATTTCAGAATCGCTGAACTCCACTTTACAATTCATGCAGAGATAATGTCTGAATTGAGGACATGGAACAACACTTGCACTGAATCGCCAATGCTTCTGAAGAGCACTTCGACTGTTTGCCCGTAATGGGTACAAAATGCTCTCATCATACTTCCCCAAATATCGAATTGAGTATATTCAATATGTAAGCTAATCCTCCTTTTCCATCTCTCCATTGCCCTTATCGTCCAAATATTCATCCAATTCGAAGAATTCCCGTGCTGTGTCAAGACGCATTAAACCAAACTGCGTGTCTTCATTAAATTCCTTTATCTTTAATAAGGGTGTACGAATTATTTTCTTTATCATACTTTTTGTTAAGAGATCGAGGTTCGACCAGTCTGCCTCTTTAAATTGTTTTTTATTTTTATTCAATTCAGACTTTCTGATTTCCTCTACCTTTCTCTGTAATCCCCTGATAATCGGAGTAACTCTTAACGTTTTTTGCCATTGAGTGAAATTATTCAACTCCTCTTCGATGATATGGTGCACTTTAGCTATTTCTGTTTTTCTCTTCTCCATGTTTTTATCGATAATCTTCTGAAGATCATCGATGGAATGGAGGAAAACATTGTAGATCTTGCTTATCTGAGGTTCGAAATCTCGAGGAACGGCAATATCTATGATGAACAACGGTCGATGGTTTCTAGATGCCATAACTTTTTTCATGAGATCCGCTGTTACGATAAACTCCTTGGAACCGGTGGAGCTTATTATCACATCAACAGTTGCAAGAATCTTTTCCATATTCGAGAACTCAACCGGTTTTGCACTCAGTTTTTGTGCTAGTTCTTTTGCTTTTTTCAAGGTGCGATTCGTAATAAATATTTGTTGCATTGCTCGTTCTTGAAGGCATTGAGCAGTCAGTTCACCGGTTTCTCCAGCTCCAATAAGTAAAGCTGAACGTTTCGAAAGATCCTTAAATATTTTCTGAGCAAGTTCTGTTGCAGCACTACTTACCGAGACAGCACCCATCCCGATTTCAGTTTCTGTGCGTGCCCGCTTCCCCACTTTGAAAGCCCAGTGGAAAAGTTTATTTATTACAATGCCATTTGACTTTGCCTCACAGCTGAGATGGTAAGCATCTTTAACCTGACCGAGAACTTGATTTTCACCTATTATCATTGAATCTATACCAGAAGCTACCTCAAATAGATGTTTTACTGTATTTTCAGAATGAAATGTGTAGAAATATTTATCGTGAACAGGATTTCGAAGTTTTTTGAAATTCTTAATAAATTCCTGGATGAACCGGTCGCCATCACGAATTTCGTCAGCCATACATGCGTACAGTTCCGTCCTATTGCAGGTGGAGAGTATGAGGCTTTCTCTTATATAATCGACCTTTCTCAGGTCCTTAAGTGCCAGAATTGCTTCATCGGATGAAAAACATACCTTTTCCCTTACATCAACCGGTGCGGTTTTATGACTCAATCCACTTATAATCAGATCCATGTTTCAATTAATTCCCAAAGCCTTCCAATCCACTTAGAAAAAAAGATGAAAGGTGGGTAGAAATATATTTACGATAACCATCGAAAAAATAATACCCATGAAACCGAAAAATGATAAATAGGAAGTTAATAAGCCACCTCTCCCGAAAAATTTTTTCAAAATGAAATTAACACCGAAAATTGCCCATGTGATTACTGCAACAACTATTTTCGGATCAAAAATCGAAGTATCAGAGATCACTTTAGAAAGCCATATTCCCCCGAAAATGAGGGAGATTGTCATAAAGAAAAAGCCTATGGATGAAGCCCTATAATTCATTTCATCCAACTGTTCAAGAGAAGGGAACCTGTTATAAATTATTCCAAAATGCTTCGATTTGATGTTTCGAAAAAGCATTATATACATCAAACCATAAAGTATTGCAATGATAAAGGCAGAATACCCAAATGTTGCAGCTATGGAATGAACACCAACATAGACGCTCTTTATTATGGGGCTTATGTCAAAGTTATAGGTTCTGTGCACGGAAGAAAGTACCTGGCAGAGTGACACCACAATGAGAACGAAAACCCCTGTCGATTTAGCACCAATTTTGAATTCAATGTAGAAATAATTGATAGCAATTGCCAGTGCCAGTATTGATAAGAGCTCATAGATAGATGTAATCGGAAAATGTTTGTAATTAAGCCCTATGAGAATTGTAAGGATAAGGTGCACAACAATGGACACTGCAAGGAGCGGTCTTAGAGACTTTTTTAGGAATGTTTTTTCCGCTAAAAACAGTAATCCATAAATAATTGTGGCTACAATGTATAGAATCGGTGAACCGATATTTAGATATTTGACTACAGTTAGGACCATCGTCTTACCATAAAAAACGCGTGTAAAGTAAGGCCAAGATCGAATAAAGTCAAGGATCAATACTAGCGGTAATTTGTAATGTACATAGTCTGCTGACATCTAATTGTGACTTTGGCTGGCTCTTTTATCTTGCAATCCCATTATGTCTGAAGTATGGTAAACGATCGATGGGTAATACTAACTCATCTGAATAAGGCAACCGATCGACTGGGATGAGGAAGGAGAGAACATTTAATAAAATGAAAAGAAAGATCATTTTAGATGGCTTTACACTTACACCCGAGGATGTAGAGCGTGTTGCAATAGAGATGGTACCAGTCTCCCTATCCGAAGATGCTAAAAAACGAATTCGTCTCTCACGAAATTGCGTTTTAGCAGCAGTCAATGAGGGAAAGCATATCTACGGAGTGAACACCGGTTTTGGCGCATTATCGAATGTCATCATTGATTCAGATCAGATAGAGCAGCTTCAGGAAAATCTCATCAGAAGCCACTGTGTAGGCGTAGGAGACCTCTTTTCAGAAGATATCGTCAGAGCGATGATGCTTTTGCGAGCTAATTTTTTTGCCATGGGAAACTCAGGCGTTCGGATCGAGCTTGTACAGACACTGCTTGATATGTTGAACAGGGGTGTTCATCCGATTGTACCGCAGAAAGGCTCGGTCGGTGCATCGGGCGATCTCGCACCGCTTGCACATCTTTCTGCTGTTCTTATTGGAGAAGGAGAGGCAGTGTACAGTGGAAAAAGAATGCATGGTTTGGAGGCGCTGGGGAAGGCCGGTATCTCTCCCATAAGACTCCAGGCCAAAGAGGGACTTGCCATGATAAACGGGACTCAGGCTATGACTGCCGTGGGTTGCCTTGCCCTGCTCAAAGCGGAAAGACTTGTAAAAATAGCTGATATTGTGGGGGCATCGACGCTCGATGCCCTGAGGGGAACGCTCACTGCCTTTGACTTGGATATTCAGACAGCACGGCCGCACCCCGGCCAGATGAAAGTTGCGAAGAATTTTCGCCGGCTCATGAAGAAGAGTGAAATAACTATATCTCACAAGAACTGCCCGAGAATCCAGGATGCCTATTCCATAAGATGTATCCCGCAGGTACACGGTGCGGTTCGTGATGTGCTCAGCTATGTCAGAAAAGTATTAAGCATAGAGATAAATTCGGCAACTGACAATCCACTGGTCTTCCCGGAGAAAAATAAAATTGAATCAGGAGGAAATTTTCATGGAGAACCTGTTGCATTTGCAATGGATTTTTTAGGAATCGCCATGAGTGAGATTGGAGGAATATCGGAGAGGCGAATCGAAAAGCTTCTGAACCCCGTTTTCAGTGAGCTTCCACCCTTTCTCATCGAAGGGGGTGGATTACATTCAGGACTGATGATGGTCCAGGTTTCTGCTGCTGCTCTTGCCTCTGAGAACAAAATCCATGCTACCCCTGCAAGCGTCGATTCTATCCCCACCTCTTCGGACAAGGAAGATCATGTTAGCATGGGATTAACAGCTGCCGTAAAGGCAAAGACGATCATTGAAAACGTCGAACATATTCTCGCAATGGAGATTCTTGCCTCGAACCAGGGACTCTATTTTCTCAAACCACTCAAACCGGGGCTCGGCATTCAGGCAGCTTGCAGTGTCATATGTAAAGCTATTGCCCCCATTACAGAAGACAGACCCTTCTACAAAGACATCACAGTTATACGCGAGATGATTGAAAGCGGCGAACTTCTCCATAAGGTAGAGAAAGCTGTCGGTTCTCTCTTCTAATGTATTCTGTACTCCAATATTTTATCATTTGGTTTAAACTGCTCGAGCTCATTTAAACCTAAGGCTTCAACTGCCACGTTAATTATTTCAGCTTCCGTCTTGTCTAAGGATCCTCCCCTTTTCTGTAAATAATATATACCACTATCGATTATTGCTCTCTTCGGAACTAGACCAACTATCTCAGCCCCCGTTATCTGAACGCCTCTGCGAGCAGCCTCCTCACTGGCTGCCTCCAAGGCATGGTGCATGTTCGTTTTTTTATAATTTGTCAGGTTGATCGAAATTTGCGCCCTTCCAAAATCTTCAACGTACCATCCAATTGCCTTGCAGAACTGCAGTTTACCCGGCGATCTGATCCGTCGACCTCTCTCATCAGTTACAACCCTGCCACTTTCCCGAATCCTCTGCGCTATGACATGAGCGATATCCTTATCCTTTGTGTTTAAATTTAGGTTGAAGGCTATGAGAAATTCACGCGCCCCTATTATTATCGCACCGGATCGTTTCACCTTTTCTGAAAAGACTGAGGGTCCAAAATCTGGTGCCCATTCAGGATATTGCAGTTTTTCTTCGAGTCCTTCATATTCTCCAGAACGAATAGATGAAAGCTCCCTTCTTTCAGGTTTTGTCGCAGCATGACCGTAGAGGTAAACTGGAATTTCAAGGTTTTTGCCAACTTTTTTACCAAGACGGCGTGCAAGCCCGACACACTCTTCCATACTTACGTGAGAAACAGGCACAAAAGGAAATACATCACAGGCTCCTATTCTAGGGTGAGCACCGCTGTGTTCCGACATATCTATCAGACTGAAACCTGTTACCACGGAATTATACGCAGCATGCAATACCGCTTCAGGCTCACCGGCAAATGTAAATACCGTTCTATTAGTCTCATACCCTGAACTTACATCGAGGAGGGACACTCCAGAAACGCTCTTAATCTTTTCGGAAATGCTCTTTATGATATCCCTATCTCTCCCCTCAGAAAAATTCGGAACGCACTCCACGACTTTCATGAATCCTCCAAAATGTGGTTCAACAAATAAGAAATTTTAGTTATAATAAATTTGAGGAACGTCTTACTAAATTAATATATCTTTTTTACTTTAATTACAAAACCATTACCATTATGGGTTGATCGATAAGCTATACATGAGAAGATAGGACCGTCTTTCACCTGGCATAAAAGGAGGAAACGAGCCATGAGGGGTAAATCCGTCATTTCAGAAAAGGTAACGTTCACGCTTGAACCTAGTCTTCCTGAAATGCCTCATTTTGTGGATGGTATACGGAGAGCACCAGACAGAGGATTCAGGCTGAACCGCAAACAAACGGAAACTGCTTTGAAAAATGCACTAAGGTACATTCCAATACAGCTCCACGAACAACTTGCACCTGAATTTCTTAGAGAGCTGGTAACGAGGGGAAGGATCTACGGTTACCGTTTCCGTCCGGAAGGAAACATAAAGGCCAAGCCCATAGATGAATACAGGGGAAACTGTCTCGCTGGAAAAGCACTACAGATCATGATCGATAACAACCTTGATTTTGATATTGCCCTCTACCCCTACGAACTTGTCACCTATGGTGAGACGGGAAGTGTCTGTCAGAACTGGATGCAGTACAGGTTAATTAAAAAGTATCTCGAGGTATTAGGTGAGGATCAAACGCTCGTGATGGAATCCGGACATCCCCTGGGACTATTCAGATCAAAACCGACCAGTCCAAGGGTTATCATTACGAATGCATTGATGATAGGTATGTTCGATAATTACGAAGACTGGGAGATCGCAGAGCAAATGGGCGTTGCCAATTACGGCCAGATGACTGCGGGAGGCTGGATGTACATCGGTCCACAGGGAATTGTTCATGGAACATATAATACCCTCCTCCACGCGGGTAGATTGAAGCTCGGCATGGATCAGAAATCGGGACTCAAGGGACATCTGTTCGTTTCATCTGGGCTTGGTGGTATGAGTGGGGCACAGCCAAAGGCTATTGAAATTGCAGGAGGCGTTGGCATTATCGCGGAGATCGACTATTCTCGCATCAAGACACGTCATGAGCAGGGGTGGGTAAAGACCGTTTCCTCGAATTTGCATGAGGTCGTGGAAATAGCGGTTCAATACGTGAAAAGGAAACAGCCATACTCCATTGCTTACTACGGTAATGTGGTCGATCTTCTTGATCACCTGGTGGAAAGAAACATCGAGGTTAGCCTCCTGTCGGATCAAACCTCCTGTCATGTACCATACGACGGTGGATATTGCCCTCAGGGGCTGAGCTTTGACGAAAGAACCCGAATGCTCAAGGAAGACAGAATCCGGTTCAAAAAGCTTGTCAATCAAAGCCTGAGAAATCAATTCTCTCTGATTAAGACTCTTGTTGAAAGAGGGACATACTTTTTTGATTACGGGAATTCCTTTATGAAAGCGGTCTTTGATGCTGGTGTAAAGGAAATTGCGAAAAATGGTGTCGATGAGAAGGATGGTTTCATCTTCCCCTCCTATGTTGAGGATATAATGGGCCCATTGCTGTTTGATTTCGGATACGGACCATTCCGGTGGGTCTGTTTGAGCGGAAGGCCCACCGATTTAATGAAAACAGACAGGGCAGCAATGGAGTGCATCGATCCCGATAGGAGACCACAGGACAGGGACAATTACCTATGGATTCGAGATGCTGAAAAAAACAGGCTCGTGGTTGGCACCCAGGCGAGAATCCTCTACCAGGATGCAGTGGGGAGAGTAAAAATAGCCCTCAAATTCAATGACATGGTACGAAATGGTGAGATTGGTCCGGTTATGGTAGGAAGAGACCACCATGATACCGGAGGAACCGACTCACCTTTTCGCGAAACCTCAAACATAAAAGACGGGAGCAACATCATGGCCGACATGGCCACACAATGTTTTGCTGGGAATGCCGCACGCGGTATGACACTGGTATCTCTGCACAATGGAGGCGGCGTGGGTATTGGAAAGGCAATCAATGGTGGTTTCGGCCTCCTGCTCGATGGTAGTAGAGATATCGACGATACGATTGAATCAGCCATGCGTTGGGATGTTATGGGTGGGGTTGCGCGCCGTGCGTGGTCTCGAAATGAAAATGCTCTTTCAACAGCAAAAGATTACAATGAAGTGAATAGAGACAGGGAGCACATCACCATACCATATATAGCAGATGATTCTCTGGTGAAAAACCTGGTTTCAGAGCTTTTTCAAAACCGCAAGTAACAGGCTTGCATTTCTTTCCTTAAATAATTCCGACCGAGGAATGACCGCAGTGCCTAGTGGTAACCTTCTCATTATAAATGCAGCACAACTGGTTACGTGCAGCGGATTTTCTCCCAAAACGGGAAGAGAAATGTCTGATCTGCACCTCATTGAAGATGGGGCTATCTTTATTGAAAACGGTATCATAAAAGCAGTTGGGAAAACCGAGGAAATAACCGCTCGATACAAAAAGAAAAAGGTCGACACTTTTGATGCACGGAACAAAGCGGTACTGCCGGGATTTATCGATTCCCATACCCATTTTCTCTTTTCAGGCGATCGGTCCGAAGAGTTTTCCTGGAGGATTGGGGGTGCAAGCTACTTAGAGATTTTACAGCGCGGAGGAGGAATACTAAGCACAGTAAACGCAACACGAAAAGCGTCGAAAAAAGAACTCTTTCACGAAGGACGAAAGAGACTCGAAGCAATGCTTTCATACGGTGTTACAACCGTTGAGGGTAAAAGCGGATACGGCCTAGACTTGGAAACCGAGATCAAACAGCTGGAGGTAATGGGGGAACTCGATGAAGTTCAGCCGATCGAAATCGTTCCCACCTTCCTGGGCGCCCACGTCGTGCCACCAGAGTATAAGAACAAAAACGACGCGTACATCGACTTTATCATAAGAAGTGTACTCCCTGTGGTAAATAAAAAAGATCTCGCCCATTTCTGTGATGTTTTTTGTGAGGACGGGGTATTTAGTGTCGAGCAGTCTCGGAAGTTGCTAAGCGAGGCACAGCGAATGGGAATGAAGTTGAAGATTCATGCAGACGAAATCCAACAGCTGGGAGGAGCCGAACTGGCAGCAGAGCTCAGTGCGATATCCGCTGACCATCTTCTACATGTCTCTGAAACAGGTATTGAAAGGATGGCGAATACCGGTGTTGTTGCGACGCTTCTTCCTGGAACGGCCTTTTGCCTCAAAGAGAAGTATGCACCGGCACGAAACATGATTGATAAGGGACTTGCTGTAGCTCTGGCAACTGATTTGAATCCAGGAACTTTCTTCAGCCAATCCATACCCCTGATTCTCGCACTTGCCGTTTTCAATATGGACATGAGCATCGAAGAAGCCATAACAGCCATAACGATCAATGCTGCAGCGGCCCTCGGAAAAGCTGACCATATTGGAGGTATCGATATTCAGAAGCAGGGAGACCTGGTAATTCTTGCGTTTCCATCATACAATTATCTGACCTATCATACAGGCATTAACATTGTTGAAACAGTTATAAAAAAGGGGAACATTGCATATGACAGGAACAAAGCTATCCTATTGTAAGCACATAAAGGCTAAGCATAAATGAAGAATTTATTGATTCTTCAACCCACAGGCTATAATGCGGACGGATCGCTTTATCGAACGCAGAAGCGTTGGGTTGCAGGTATCACTCTGCCCTATCTTGCAGCTCTTGTTCCAAATAGAAGCTGGGATATGACGCTCATCGATGAGCGTATACAGGATATTCCAGACCATAACTGGGATGCTGTGGCTTTTACCTTTTTTACGCACTCCTCTCGCCACACCTTTGAACTGGCAGATCGTTATCGCGAACAAAATATTCCTGTGTTGATGGGTGGATGGCATGTTTCTTTTAATCCTGAAAGCTCTCAAACACATGCCGATGCTATTGGAATTGGTGAGGGTGAGAGAATTTTTCCGCTCATGCTCAATGATCTCGAAAATAAAGCACTGAAGCCGGTCTATATTTCAGATAACTCCCACCAGTTAAATAAATTGAAGTTTCCTCGATGGGATAAGATGGATTTAAAAAAGTATCGTATCAATTTCCTGCCAATATTTACAACCAGGGGATGTCCGTACGGCTGCACTTTTTGCGAAGTAACGGCACTTAACGGTACTCGTGTTCGATTTAAACCAATTGATGAAGTCGTTGAGGAGGTTAAATTCATCAAATCTCTTGGTATGAATCGCCTGCAATTTGTAGATGATAATTTTGCTATGAATCATCGCTACACGAAAATGCTGCTCGAAAAACTGATCCCGCTGAAGATTCGTTGGACCTGTCTATGGACGGTCAAAGATTGTAAGGACGAGGAACTGCTGAATTTAGCGAAACGTTCAGGTGTCTGGCATATAAACATGGGGATGGAATCGATCAATGAAGATTCCCTTAAAAGTATGCACAAGTATCAGAATAAAGTGAGAGATTATGAATCGTTATTGAAAAGGTTGAATAAAAAGGGGATTTTCTACTCTCTTAATTTTATTTTTGGTTGGGATCCTGATACACCAAGAATATTTGAGGACACCTACCAATTCCTTGTTCGAAACAAAGTTCCAATGGCTTTTTTTTCAGTATTAACGCCGAGACGTGGCACGAAGATATATGAGGAGTTGAAAAATGAAAACCGTATATTCGATGAAAACCTAGCAGACGTTAGGGAAGGAAAGTGTATCTTCTACCCCAAACATATGGTACCCCATGAATTGGAAATAAGCATCAAAGAGCTTTATCGCAGATTTTACAGTTATCCATCCATCCTTAGACGGCTCCTGCCCCTTCGTACAGGGTATGGTGAAATTCTATTTTCAAACTTTCTCTTTCATTTCACCTCCCGCAATGGAAAGGACCCTCTCGATTATTATTAATTTTTCTACCTTCCTAAAAAGAAAAAGAGAAAAAATGTACTATAATTTATTTAAAAGGAGTTTGTAATTCTAACTTTATTGGAAAATTGCCAAATAATGTACTATATATGGCTTTAGGAGGTGGTTACAATGCGGTCAAACAAAGCTATTCTTATATTTTTGCAGATAATATTTGTTGCATTAATCGTCATAATCTTTAGCAGCTGCTCATCCATGCAAATTACCTTCAGTATTAAGGATAAACCAACTGCTGAAAAGAAACCGGAGCCGCCGCCTCAACCGAAAAAAGAGGTCAAGGTTGACATTCCTGCTGAGGAGAAACCTGCGGATAAGGTGTCAACCCCACCCAAAGAGGAAAAACCAGTGGAAAAAGCACCGGAGCAGCAGGTTGCCAAAGAGACAACTCCCAAAGAGGAAAAACATGAGAAATTAGCATTAGAGGGTACCATACTTATCGAAAAGAACCACTACTACGTTTTAGTGCCTGGAAGCGATAAACGATATCGACTGATTGGTTTGCAAAAGGAAGAAAAGAGCAGACTCAATGAGCTCCAGCGTAAAACAGTGCGCTTGGAGATACAGGTTGTCTCAACCGAATCCGCCAAGTTTTATAATGCTCATTTGATATCAATTGGAGAGGTGATAGCATCTCAGCAGGAAATAGCCAAAGAAACACCCGCCAAAAAGGAGAAACCCAAAGAAAAGGCTCCAAAACAGGAAGTAGCCAAGGAAA
>CAYFYU010000095.1:0-7272 GCA_964347455.1 uncultured Spirochaetota bacterium
ACCCTGTCGAAGATAAAAAGGAGTATCGACAATTGCTGCTGTCATAAACCCGGATTCTTTAAGAAGCGTAGGTAGGATCAGTTCATCTGCAGGCATTGGATTCCATCCAATATAAGTAAATGTACTGTTTCCTGTATAAAGGTCTGCTCTATTTGGCATTGTTGGAAAAGAAGCTGAATAGAAATTTTCAAATAATGTGCTTCGGGAAGCGAACATATCTAGATTAGGTGTATATATTTTTTCGTTTCCGTAGCACCCGAGATGGTCCTTTCTGCAGGTGTCGGAGATAATAAGAATAAGATTATTTTTCTTAGTGTCATTCATTGTAATTCCTTAAATATTAAAATTTTCCTTGTTGTTGTGATACAGCGATTGTATGCTAGAACTTTCGTAATGAAGTTTATCCCATCGTAACCAATCACAATTAATATTTCAATTATATATTTTTTAGATACTAAGCAATATAGTGTTTTATTTAGTGTCATGCGAGAAGGATTCAATTCGAATTATTTATCTTGACAATTACTTTTTGGTATTTATCATGAATACACGTGAGAGTGCGGTATGTGTATAGATATCTCACCTTTACTGATTCACATGAGCGAATACCTTACTTATAGAGGGAGGACAAAATGAACAAAGCGATGCGTAAAAAAATTGTACCTGTCATCCTGGTAGGATTTGCGGTTTTTTTCCTATTGGGAGCCGGTGAAGTTGAACGGGGAGAACCATCAGCAGGAAAGTTTCGAGAGGTGCCGT
Organism: uncultured Spirochaetota bacterium; assembly: GCA_964347455.1. GTDB lineage: Bacteria > Spirochaetota > B62-G9 > B62-G9 > DRHN01 > JAGLSF01. Next base: position 760 of record CAYFYU010000095.1, read on the forward strand.
TGAGCTGGATTCTCGACTGGGAAGAGAAGTTGCGGGAGGGTATAATGACGCCTTCCGGACCTGAAGGTGAGCCTATCGTTTCGGCTAAGCAGCTGGAGCTCTCTCCTGCGGAAATTAAGGCGGCACAAGCAATGGAGTTTAACAGTTATGTTTACATGGGTGCAACTCTCGATACTACGGAGATTTTAAACAAGGTTGGGATGGATGAAGCGCTGGCAAGCATTGGGAAACCTCCCATCGAGTTTATGGGCTCTGAATCGATATCGGAGCAAATTGACCAGATTAATGCATTGGCAGCGAGAGCCTATGAAGTCGATTTTGTCATCGCCCAAGCGTATGAATCTGAAACAACCGGGCCAGTTTTCGTTGAATTGGCTCGGGCTGGCGTTCCGCAGCTTCATAATTGGTCAACACCGAGGGGTGTATCGAAAGAGAGAAACTATATTGGTTTAGTTGATGCCGATGGATACGGGCAAGCGGCTGTTGCTGCCGAGATACTAGCATATATGATGAATTATGAAGGTGAAGTGGGACTGATTTATTTCGCGTTGGAGCAGTGGACAAATGTCGTGAGATATAAAGCGGCGCAGGAAACCTTTGCAAAATATCCGAATATCAAAGTTGTATCTGAGAAAGGGTTTACAGATCCAAACCAGGGCCGGGAGATAGCGCTTGGAATGCTGCAGGCAAACCCTGAAATAGATGCAATCTGGGCTACCTGGATGGCTGGACCGGCAACTGGTGCTGCCGAGGCTGTTATCGAACTGGGAAGGGCAGGTGAAGTAATCGTGGCTGCTCCGGATCTCGGAGGTATTACCGGGGCTCGATTTATCGCCGATCCAAATCACCCGATTGTTGGCGCTGGAGCAGCGGATTGTATTGAAATGGGGATGAATTCTGTACGCGCGGCTATAAAGTGGAAGCTCGGCAAACAGGATGAGGTAAGAGGAATTTATACGGCAGCGAAGGTGTATCCCATAGTGAGAGCTAACCTTGTTGATGGATTTAATAAACAGACACGTGGGTCACTTGGCGATCTTCCGAGAGAAGTATTGGAGATGCTTGAAAAGTAGAAAGCTTATTCTTTAAAAACTTTCAATTTAGGTCAATAGTGCTGTTGTATAGTAGCGTAAGAGCAATTGTGTAAAGGCGGGTATTATAAGGTCTTCGTCCTGCATAATATCCGCCTTATCTATACTCGTATAGAACCAAAAGGATCAGTTCCAATGGCAAATAATTCAGGCAAGAACAGCGTTCCCAAAACAACTGAGAGCAATGAAGTTGTAATGGAGTGTAAAAATATTACACATTTTTACGGACATGTTCAGGCACTCAACAATGTAAACTTACAATTGAGAAAAAAAGAGGTGCTCGGGTTGGTTGGGGATAACGGAGCTGGCAAATCCACTTTGGTTAAGATACTGCGGGGGGTTCAAAAGCCGACAAGGGGTGATATTTTCATAGATGGCGAAAAGAAAACCTTTAATAGTCCTCGAGACGCCGTTCATCATGGTATACAGTGCGTATATCAGGAGCAGGCAATTGTAGAACAGCTGAGCGTTGCTGAAAACTTTTTTCTCGGGCAGGAACCAATAAGGGGAAATAAGAGAAAAATCGTCAAACTGGTTGACTATAACAAAATGATCGAAGAATCGAGTCGATTCCTCAAAAAAATGGGATTTGATCTCCACGTTGGAGAGGAGATTAACAACTTCTCAGGGGGGGAGAGACAGGCGGTCTCGATATTACGGGCACTTTTTTTTAATCCTAAGATACTCTTATTGGACGAGCCTACTACCGCGCTTTCAGAAAAAGCGAAGATTCGATTATTCGAGCTGTTGCAGGAAACCGTACAGGTTTGTCCCATGATACTCATTACTCACGATATATATGATGCTATTCGAATATGCTCCCGGCTGGTGGTTCTGAAGCGTGGCAGTATTATATATGAATACAAAGTTGAGGAGCATCTCAGCGAGGAAGAAGCATTCAGAGAATTACTGCAAAGGTTTTAAACTAATTGGGAGAAGTGCGGATGGCTACTTTGGATGAAAGTGGCAATGCGATGAAAAGAGTTGAAAAGAAACAATTCTTTAGCATAAAGAATACACTCTTTGATATAAATGGAATAGTTCTTCTTGTTGCAATTGTAGGTTTAATAACAGCCTTTTCACTGCTGAGTCCAAATTTTCTCACGACAGTGAACGTGCGGGTGCTGATAGAGACTATGAGTATATTGGCAATACTTGCACTGGGGGAACATTTCCTGCTTATTGCCGGTGAAATTGATATATCATTTACCGCCACACTTGAACTATCTGCAATAGTGGCTTCGCTTACAAGCTCGCACAGTGCTTTTTATATCATTTCCATGTCAATCCTTGCGGCAATTGCAGTTGGCATTGTAAACGGATTCTTTGCCACAAAAGTGGGCATACCGTCATTTCTCGTGACATTGGCAACTATGGTGGGACTTCAAGGCGTCGTTTTCATCATAAGCAATTACAGGTCTGTGTTGCTCATCAACCCATTAATTCCCTTAATATTTTACGGAAGATGGCTTGCAGGGGTCTCTGCAGCCGTTCTCTGGATGTTCATTGCCATTGTAGTGTCAATATTCATTTTAAAATTTACGCAGTTGGGACGCTGGATATTTGCCACCGGAGGGAATGAGAAGGCAGCTCGCCTTATGGGTATTCCAACAAAAAGAGTGAAATTTATACTATTTATTTTTATGAGTGTTGCCGCATCGCTGGCCGGGCTTATAGTTGCAAGCCGTTCACTTGCAGGCAGACCACAGATGGGCAGCGCCTATCTCATGCCAGTCATTGCCGCACCAATCTTAGCAGGGGCGCTGCTCACCGGCGGGAGAGGCTCAGTAATCAGGACAATTCTCGGATGTTTGGTGCTTACGATAATTATCAACGGTGTTAACCTTTTAGGACTTGAACCAGCTTATCAAAATATTTTTATGGGAAGCATTTTATTAGGAACACTGTCGATAAGGAGCTTGCAGCAGGGTCGCTTAAAATTTTCGTTTAAATTATTTCATAGGTAACGTTATCCTTATGTTTCGTTTTTATGATTTCAGCATTGCAAATATTGTATTCTAAAGTTGTAAACATTCCACAATAAAAATAATTCCCAAATGAGAGTCATATATCAGTGCTATGTTTTTAGAAACCCTCTTTAAACGAAATCCCCGGTTTATTCAATCTGTGGTTCAACTTCATCAAAGAGGAGAGCTCAAACCAAACACGTACGTAATAGATCTTGATACTTTTATACAAAACTTCAAACACATCAAAGCTGAGGCAGACAGACTTAATCTCACAATATATCCAATGACAAAACAGATCGGCAGAAACCCCGTTATACTTGATTTTCTCAAGCAGATGCACTGTGGTATGGTTGTCGCCGTTGATTGGATGGGGGCACTGCAGATAGCAGCGAATGGAGGAGAAATTGGCCATGTTGGGCATCTGGTTCAAGTCCCAAAAACAGTGACAAATGAAATCGCCAACCTTAATCCCGAAGTGTGGACCGTGTTTTCATACGAGAAGGCCAAAGAGATTGACGCCGCTCTCACCAATTCCAGTCGCACTCAGAAAGTATTAATCAGAGTATGGCAGGAAAATGATACGTTTTACCCAGGACATGAGGGCGGAATTCCATTAGAACGATTAATCGAAAATGCGGAAAAAATCGATGCTCTGCCACATGTAATGGTGGCGGGAGTTACGAGCTTCCCCTGCATGCTTTACAATGAAAACAGAAAAGAGCTCTATACGACACAGAATGTTGATACGATTGTAGAAGCCGCGGAAATGCTGAAAAATCGGGGATTGCACATAGAGCAGGTCAACGCCCCGGGCACAACCTCTACTGTGACGTTGAGATTATTGGCTCAAAAAGGCGTGACCCATGTAGAACCCGGCCATGGAATGACCGGAACAACCCCTGCCCATGCGTTCAAGGATCTGCCTGAAAAACCGGCCATACTCTATTTAAGCGAAGTGTCGCATTCATACAAGGGGCATGCATATTTTTACGGGGGAGGATTGTACGTTGATCCCGTGTTTTCACCCTATCCGGTGAAAGCCCTTTTGGGCAGGAATGCGGACAGCATAGTGAAAAACCGATTCGATGCCTTTCTCCCTGATCCGAAGAGCATTGATTATTACGGAACCATAAAAACGGAATCAGCACCAATACAGAGCGGGGACACGGTTATACTCGGGTTCAGAGCCCAGGCATTTCACACGAGAGCTCGCGTTTCAGTTATAACAGAGACTGAGAGCGGGGCACCGAAAGTACTTGGGATGTGGGATGCAACAGGCTGCCCTGTTGAATATGGTCATCTCTGGACGGATTCATGCCACAATCGAAGTTTGTAATGAGCTGTAAATAATGACAATTGGAGGGTGAAATGAAGTTAGGGTATCAATGCAATACATGGTCCGGTGTTTTTGCAGATGCTTTCGGGATTGGATCGATTAAGGATGCTTTTTACGGAAACGTGATCATGCCAATATCTGAAGACGTGCTGGACAAAATATTCAATGAAATCGCAGCGGCAGGATATGAAGGTGTTGAGGTATTTGATGGACTCATAGTTCCATTTGAGGAACGAGTGGAAGAGTTTAAAGGATTACTGGACAGGAACGGATTAAAGCTTGTTGCTGTGTATACCGGTGCGAATTTTATTTTCAAGGATATATTGCTGGAGGAACTGTTCAAGATAGAACGAGTAGCAAAAATTGCGAAAACATTACAGGCTGAATACATCGTATTCGGTGGTGGAGCGTTGCGGCACTCCGGAGTGAGGGAAGAGGATTATAAAGCGGTAGCGCATGGCCTGGACAGAGCTGCCGAGCTGGTATCGTCGTGTGGTTTGAAATCGTGCTATCATCCGCATGCTGGTACGATTGGTTTTACATGGGAGCAGCTTGAAAAGGTAATGAAATTTTCATCGGTACACTTGTGTCCTGATACTGCACACATTGCTCTTGGCGGAACAGATAATCTGAAGGTTATAGAGACTTATTTTGACAGAATTAATTATGTGCATCTAAAAGATTTATCAGATAAAGGGTTTGTTGAATTAGGGGAAGGTCGTGTTCCTTTAGACAAAATAGTGGCCCTCTTGAAGAAGAAAGGCTATGATGGATGGCTGACGGTTGAGCTCGATGCGTCTGAGAAAACCCCACTGGAATCCGCGAAGATAAGTAATGCATTTCTCAAGAAAATCGTATAGAGCTTACCCGGACATACGGTAGTACAATAGATCATCTATCCTGAGGCTATATCGAGATAGAGATCAATAAAATCTATGGTGTAAAGACAACCTTCAGAGTATCGTGCGCATTGAATAGCTTGAATGCTTCTCCTACGGCCTTTTCTTCAAGCGGATACCTGTGAGAGACGATGCCTTCAGCTTTTTCATTACTTATGGTATTTATTATGAAATCAGCGATATCATCCCATTCGTTCATCTTGAAGTACCAGGACCCAATGTAACTGAGTTTTTTTCGTATCAGTTGTTCACTTGGATTGATTGCAATCATTTTTTCACCTGGTTCACCGATCTGAGCAACAGCGCCATGCTTCCTTGCAATATTCAGAAGAGTATTTATTGCAGCCTCTGCAGCCGAGCAGTCCACAGATTTATCCACGCCTTCCGGAAAATTCTCCTTCACATATTCTACAGGATTTACCTTGCTGGGATTTATCGTAAATTGAGCTCCCAATTCCTTTGCCTTTTTTAATCTGTCTTCAACAGGATCGATAGCAATTACCGTGGCTCCCATGCCTTTAGCTGCGAGGACACCGCTCAAGCCCATGGGCCCCAATCCAGTGATTGCAACCAAATCATTTCCGCTCACGTTCATATGCTTCATTGTTGAATAAAGGTTTCCAATGGCATCCGTTGCGACAGCGCCGGTAACAAAGCTCATTTTGTCCGGCATTATTAAACATGATCTCTCTGGTATCAACAGGTATTCAGCATCTCCGCCATGTGTCGTGAATCCAAGAACACCAGTATTATCACAGAGGTTGGGTTCGCCCCCTATACAATAGCGACATTGTCCACAACCGATGAAGGCTATCATTGCCACCCGATCACCCTCTTTAAGTCCTCTGACGCATGGTCCGGATTTACTAACTATACCACAAGGTTCGTGTCCGGTAATAAACGTACCTGAAGGAAAGCCAGGAATTAGGGGAGTACCATGGTAAATGCTTAAATCACTGGCGCAGAGTGCGGACGCTTTTATTTGTACAAGAACTTCGTCACCTTTGGGATCAGCTATATCCCAATCCTTAATATGTGCCTCTTCATTACCTGGCAGATATACTCCCTTGATTGTCATATTTAACCTCCTATCGCTCCTTTGGGGATTATTTTGTTGAAACACCATTATACGACAAAGAAATGAATAAATCTATCAATCAATTTTTGATTTGAAAACTATTTTAAATGTTGAAATTAAACATAAAAATCAAGGCAGA
>CAYFYU010000095.1:7340-15228 GCA_964347455.1 uncultured Spirochaetota bacterium
GGAGGTTTCGGTGGGAAGAAGAATGTGTCAGCAAAAGTTCTGTCTATGTTACAAATTGGGGAGGGCGATAGGACAGGCAGCAGGTTCGCTTGCTGTCTGTTTTTTATTGACTGACGTAGACTTGCGTGCATCCTTCGCCATTTTCCAGATGATATCGAAAGGCGGTTTAAAGACAGGCTCAACTTTGCTGTCGCGCAGGTTTGAGTTAGGAAAGATAAATCGAATCAGCTCGGCATTGCGGGCGATCTCGATGAGCCTGATCCCCTGCTCAATGTAGTTCTCGTCCGCTTCCTGGTGAGCATCGATCTGTCGCTGAAGGCGCTTCTGATCTTCACGCCACTCCTTCATGTGCTTTCGGTAGAACGCCTCCTCGACCTCCTCCCGGTCTCGTACATAGCCTTTAAGTGTTTCCATATCGAAGTCGAAATGTTCATCGCTGGAAGTTGGAAACGTGTGTATATGCAAATCTATCTTCTTCATCTTGACTCCGACGTTTTTATCTTTGTGCTAACACATTTGAAAGATATTTTAACGAACCTAACTCCCCGGTTAACTTGCTTGAGGAGCGAAGCGACGAAAGTCAAGTTCAACCGAATGTTATGCTCATTATTCTATTGTTCACAATATTTTACGCTCACCTTTTCTTTTCCGAACCTCTTGTAACTCTGTATACCTCAAAGTATTCCGCTAAATGATTTAGGTGTTCCTGTACATATAGATTGTTGCCTGAATAATGCCTTGCGATCACTTGATCGAAATCTTTTCCTTTAGAAGAGGGAGTTGACTCTAATGTTAGTTTCTCGCTGATAATAGCATTAAATGCAGCTTCATCTTTTGAAAGGATTTGAACCAGGTGCTCAAAGTCAGCGATGTTGATAATAAAAAAACTGGCAGCCTCTTCCTTGTCCATTTTTGCATAATCTACCAATAGGTCCTTAAGGATATTTTCAGACATATATAGCTGGTCATAAAGTAAAAGTAACTTTACTGTTTGTTTTTCTGCAGAGCTATAAGCGTTGGCTGTTTTTATTAATTGAGTTATTCCTTTTTTGAGCCTTTCTAGAAATTCATCATATCTATCTATATCTGCATGAATGTCTTTTAATAGTATGCTCAATAGGCTTGACTTCTGTTCCAACACTATTTGATACTGGCAGGACTCAATACGCCAGTCAGCTCTTGGCTCACATCCTTCAGGAATCCTATCATATTGATCGCCATGAAGATAACATACAAACAGATTCTCTACATACTTTTCAAACAAACGATCGAATAAGTCTGTAAACTTCCTACTTTCCGTTTTGTCCTTTCTTGCATAATGATCTCTTAATATCCAAAAAACACCATCAGAAAATTTTTTCACAGCTAAAAATTGATTCACCAATACGTACTTACCATGCGATGTGTGAACTATAGGCTTTGAGTAGAAACACTGTTGTCGCAAGCTAGATGTTCTATAGGTATCGTAACCTGCGGATAGACTCCTTATCACTGTATAGATATTCTCTTTTGTAAGGATGGGATTTGCCTTTTGCAATGATGCATCAATATTCGATACACCGAGATCGGCACTTTTTAGTCCCATAAAGACTATTATTAAGAGGATCAGACGAAAATCTTTTATTCCATATCCGGTGATTTCCTTGAAAACCTGGTTGAAATCGACATCTGATCCGATTTGCTCAGGCAGCACCTGCAACATCTCTACATCTCGACTAAATTGCAACAATAGAGAAAACGGATTTTGAAACCAGAACTCTTTTTGAGCAATTCCAAAAAGGTCGAAGAAAATCCGTTTACTACTGTCTGTATGCTCATAGACCTCCTTTGATTGAGAATTTTCGAATGATGTATATTCATTGCATATCTTGACTATATCTAGAAATGTTGGTGATGAGTCCGCAAAATCATGGGTGTTAGCAATGGCATAGTAGGCAATCTCAAGCAGGCCCCATGCGGAAATCGATACATTTCCTTCTTTTACCTTCACACCTGTTCCCAAAGAAGTGAGGGTTGGTACCCTTAGCTCCACTGGTACATTAATAAATGGGTCTTTTTCGTTAAACAAATTCCGCGAGACATTTCCAATAGCAACTAGCAAATCCTCAAGAACATATTTCTTTAGTATGCGAAAGAAGCTATTCATTAATCACCTGGAATGATGTCAATTGTCTGCACCATATTGAGCATAACGCTCCGGTTCACCCGCGCCCGCCGTCCCTCCAATCGACGTCGGCCCGCGCGTTGCGCGGGGCGGCGGGCGCAACCGGTTGTTAGGCCGCTAATTGCAGCACAGCCGGTCTTGTCTCCAATCAATCCATCGATGTACGACTCGAATGCCGAGGAGTGCGCACTCTGAACATGTAGATCGCCCAGCCAAGCGTGTTGCGCCCCCAACGTAGGTATGTCGCCCTAGCCTTCTCCACTCGCTCAACCACCTCCGCCAAGTCCGGATCATCTGGATGGGTGCGGGCGTACTCGGCCGTCGCGTACCATTGGAGGCCTTCGTACCTGTCCCAGTCGTCTTTGCTGCTCACAATGGTGTGAATGAGATCCAATCCTCGCCGCTCTCCAGCTTCTGCATTGGCAAAGTGGCTCCTGAAGTCCTTTCTCGCGACCCCAGATGCCTCCAGGTAGTCCTCGGACGGCTCCTGCAGCCAGTAGGGCTCTCCCACGATCACCGAGCCGCCGGGTTTCACAATGCGGATCAGCGCTTCAAGAGTATCAGCGTGCCCCCCGAACACCCAGCTGGCACCGATACATGATGCCAGATCGAAGCTGTGCGGCTCGTCTGGCCTGAAGTCTGCACCATTCATCTGAGTGAAAGTGATGCCCGCGCCCGGTGCCCGCGCCTCCAGCCTTCTCTCTGCATCGGCGATAAAGAAAGGAGAAATGTCGATCCCTACGCCACGAACGCCATAGGCTTCGGCCAAGCGAATCAGGAACTCGCCCTTTCCACACGCAATATCAACCACCTGCGCGTCGGCCGAAAGACGCAGGAGCTCCACGAGATGCGTCAGTTTCTCTTCGCTCGTAGGATTGCATACCACATGTTCGCGGTGAGTGATGTCGTAGAACTTCCACGTGTCCATAGTTCAGTCCTTCGACGGCCGAACAACTGAGTGGACGGCAAATATGAAGTATATTACGCTAATAAATGTCATTAACGCAGTCTATCTATTCAATATAGGATACCAACATCAACAATGCAATATATTAGCCTCCTTAACCGTTAATTAGCTCGTATATTACTTTTTTACTTCAAAAGTGCATATAATAACTTCAATTTCGTTGTTTATTCTCAGCCATAATAACTAAACCCGAACTAGCGGGGGAGCTGCGCCCTAAGGCTTGTGGCCAGGACGGCCACAAGCCTCTCATTCGCCACGGATGGCGAATGAGAAAAGAATTGAATGATTCCCGAGTGAATTATGAAACTGAAGCTCAAGTAGGTCGCCCTTAGCCCCGTGCGGCCTATAAGATGAACTACTGGGTCTAGTGTTGTTGAAAACCGACAATATTAAACGGCCTAGAAAACAATGTACTCATAATATCAATGTATTAAGGTCTTTTCTTCTATTGGCATGTATTTTATTACGTAAAGAAATAATAATTCGTGTATTTTGTTCACCGAGCTTAACGGGACTCGAACTATCAATGATGCGAGGAAGGATGGGATCTCCATTTTGTGAGAGTAGCAGTATGTCTGAAGCTGGTCTAAGAGGGGGAGCCATTACTGAATTTTATCAAATCAGAGATTAGGTTCAGCACAAAAGGATAAGCCTGAGGGATTTAACCTCTACAGGCTTATACTAATTTTTTCTTTGAAATGCATTACTTGTTCAATAAAAACCTCAAAATATTTTTCTTAAACTTCGGCTCAAATTCATCTATACTCTCCGTTATAAAGGACAAATTTTCTTTCATCTTGTTAAAATCTAAGAGATTATTTTTATACTGTTTTACCTACAAATAGATGTGAATGAAGAGATCAAAATTGATTTAAGATTAAAAATTGAGCTGAAGTTGTCATGTTCAAGCTATTGAATGGCTATTCATAATTCTATTTTCACTCACCTACTACTTTTATTGCTCCGATTTCAAGTAATTCTAATAAAAGATTCGCTGCCCCACCATGTTCGGTTATTTTGCCATTTTCAACCTTCTCAATATTAACACCGGTAAAGGCAACCTGTTTGCCAGTCGGTTTGATACCCAACCAGGAACCCATATGGGTACCTCGAGCAGTAATACACGTTGCAACCCAATCACCTTCTGCTATCTGTTGATTCACGCTAAGTGTTAAATCAGGATACGTTTGGCGAACTCCATTAATGTGGTCTTTGGCACCCTGAATCCCTATAACGTGCCTATTCCCCTTATGAATTTCGGTATAATCAGATGAAATGAATTTTTCAATTTCGTTTACGTTTCCTGTATTTATAACTTCCTCAATATACCTTCTAATGAGTTTCTTGTTTTCTTCAATTGACATAGAATCCTCTTTCGATACTAGCCTAACGGCTCGCCCATCACCCGCAGGTAACGCAAACGGAGTGAGGCGGCACCTGTCGGGTGCATGCGCTGGTTGGGCGCCGGACTACATTGAAGAAGCGGTCTCTACTCTTCCGATTATGCGCCATGCCAACAGGGTTAACCACCAAGAGGGCTCTTTCTTCTGTCCAAACTCCCAAGCCTTCCATGCTGTCCAAATTGACTCAAGGGTAAAGCGTCCTTGCTGATCAGCCTTGCTTTTTAGTATCTCAAGCATGTCGAGTAGTCGGGTATCTTCCTTGAGCCACGAGAACCGTGACAGGACATCAAGCACGTGTAGGAGGTCGTACCACACGAAAGGGACCTTGAGTTTGCGAAAGTCTGTACCCATGAAGAACATATACGGGTGTCGTGTGGTGCTCTCGCTCCATAAGGTGAGAAGGGTGTCTGTCCCTACGTGACAGGCAGGGCTATTGCGCCATTCTTCAATTTCTGACAATGCCTTAAGCATGGCCAAGTTCGCGAAAGGGCAAGGATCATCTTTTCGCCCTGGTCCACGAAATTTGCCAAGTTCCTTTGAGACGGCGCAGGGCCAGCCGTTGTCGCGTAATAATCCAGCCAGATACTTAATGGCCAACTTTATAGGGGGTTCGTTACTTAGGCCAAATTTGATCAAAGCGTAAACGATGAGCGGGGCATCGCATAATGCCCAAGCCCATTGATCCCCACCGGTTCCACCATATTGCACAGGGATATTCACGGGGAGCTGGAAAGGTCCTTCTGCCGATTGGTGCTTCAAGATGCGTGCGACGATTGTGTCCACGCCAGGATCATCGTCTTTAAGTCCTAGATCAGCGATGAATGTCAATTTGTGAAACGGTTGGCCAGCGCTCTTGTGGCTTGCTATGACCTTCCCAGGCCATCCAGACAGTTCTACAAGTAAATTTCGTACCTGAGCGTTCGCCAGCATTGGCTTCCGGGCAGACTTGACCTGAGGGTCTTGCTCGGATTGCCCCAGCAAATCGAGCCTTGTCCGATACTCAATCCAGGGCTCAGCTTCAAGCAGCCAATCGATAGGAGCGTTCATGACCGTTATCCTTGCTTATCACATTGTGCCCTGGTGCCCAACGATTGAGTGTACTGCAAACATGCAGCATAGCAAACATAATTACTACAAAATTACCCGTATAGTAGGACTTATACTGTAAAAGTGCAAGTGTATTGAAATAAAAGATGTATTTAATCTGTTTAATGAGTAGATTTTTGACCTCTCCTGAATCAAACATTCTTTTATACTCTTTCGCAACATAAATGAAACACTACACGAACCGGCTCTTTAAGGTTAACACCTGAAAGAGTCACTTTTATGTTTTCTATTCAGTCTGGCGAAAAGCATAAGTTCCTTTACAGGCTTTTCACACTTGAGTCACCCCTAGTGCAGAAACTGTTGTGTACCTAATCCAATGACTTATCTACTGTAATGACTTAAGCGTACAGTTGCCAGAGTTCATTCCAGAAAGAATGTTTATTTTAGAAAAAAATACTACAATAAAAAGACAATTGGTTTATAAAAATAGGGGGCGTCATTTATAATAAATTAAATGAAGGCTTTGGATAATTAATTTGGATGTATTTTTTACAAGTCGCGAATTATTGAAAATTATAGCAATCAAATTACTATGTATTTAAAAGGAGGGATACGGATGTTAATAGAAGATTTCAAGCTGAAAGGTGGTCTTAATAAAGAGCAAATAGGTTTAATGAATGAGAAAGCATTGTATTTAGTAGAAAATGTTGGAGTACATATACCTCATGAAGGTATTGTAAAATTATTGTCAAATTACGATGGCGTTAAAATTGAGGGTAATTTCGTAAAGTTCAGAAGTGATTTAGTACAAAAAGCATTGAAAGAAGCTAAATATGATGTGCCTGAATATGCGAAAAATAATTGGATTATTGATGCCGGTGCCCATCAGACCTCCTATTATGATTTAGATACCTTCAAACTACGGCCGCCAACTTTAAAAGATCTTATAGATTCAACAAAAATCGGAGATGCTTTGGATACTGTTGGATCCGCTGCTGTGATACCTTTAGATGTGCCGCTTCATTTACAATGGATTTTAATGCATAAGATCTCTTACGAATATTCAAGATACAGGTGTAATGATATTTATGAGCATATGGACAAACCAACCACTGAATGTGCTCATTATATATATGAAATGGCACAGGCAGCAGGCAAGAGGTTCTCATTTGGAGTTTGGATGATAAGTCCACGGTCATTTGATAAAAATGGTTTGGGTGTGGCATATAATCTCTTGGATAAAGGCGTTCCTATGTGGATATCTACTTTGCCTGTGGCTGGAGTAAGTGCCCCTATTACTATGCTATCAGCATTATTGCAGAGTATTTTTGAACATTTTGCTGGTTTGACCATGCTTAATCTGATTAATACAAAATCATTTAACTATATTGCACCTGATGATGCATTTGAAGCCGGTCCTTTTGATATGAAGTACTCCACTTTTGTATATGGATCAGCCGAATATACGCGTTTATCACTCCATAAAGTTGCTCTCTGCAACTATTATAATATACCGATTATCGCCAAGTCTTTGAATGCTTCAGGGAGGGAACCTGATGCACAAGCCGCATTTGAAAACGGGGAACATACATTGATTACAGCATTGGCCGGAGCCAGGGCGTTTAGAACTGGCGGATTATTATCAAGCGGAGAGATATATTCGGCTGAAATGTTGGTAATATGCTATGAGATCATTGAATATATTAAGAATATTTTGAAAAAGGAGGAGTTTAGTGAACAGAGGCTTATGGTTGATGAGATAGAGGAAGTTGGTCCAAAGCAAAGTTATATTGGCAGAAAGAGTACTTTTGAGAATTATAGGAAAGAATATTGGGAACCCAATTTGTTTATTCACGCAAACCTTGGCCAATGGAAGGAAATGGGCTCAAAATCAATATGGAAGTATGCAAAGGAGATTGTGAAGAAGAAAATCAGGGAACATGACTATCAGATAGACAAAGATATTAAGAAAGAACTTGATAAGATATATGAGCGAGCGAAGAGCGATAAAAAATTGGAGGATTCTTTTAAGTTTCGAATTTTGTGAAAATAGATAGAAAGATTTATATGATAAGAGGAAGAATCTTGTCAGCATGATGTTAGAGAGTTCGGGTGGTTGAGGTTATGGACCTTGGTGTTGATGTTCCTATAGTAAAGAGTGTTGAAGTGGCTAAGAGCAAAGTAGCTGATCTCATTGGAATATCAACACTTTTGACGACAACAATGCATGCAGTGTGACCAACACTTGAAATGATTCTGAAGAAAAGTAAGAGGGTAAAAGTTATGGTGGGTAGAACACCTCTTACC
>CAYFYU010000096.1:0-15019 GCA_964347455.1 uncultured Spirochaetota bacterium
ATACTACATAACAAAATTATTCGGGTTCAACCAAGAAACATCGATACCGCTCATATACCAGAACGGTACGAAGAATCTTCCAATCGCAATGGTTATTGCAATAACTACTTTCGAGAGCAGGGCAATACTAGGGGTCGCGGCGTGCATACTCGCCCAGTTTCCAATTTCAGCGCTCTTTTACATTATTTTCTCCCGTTCAGGCGGCCTCTTGAACCCCGAATGTAATCGATGAAGGTGGCAGAATACCGCGTATTCATCCCCACCGACAATCTGTTTGACATATAATTCGTATTGAATTATGTTTTTCGAGATTAAGCGCACTACATAGTCTCAGAGGGTTACTGTTTCAGATGGAAATGGAAAAGAGATACAACCCCAAAAAAGTTGAGGAAAAATGGTATCGGTTCTGGGAGGAACAGGGATTCTTTAGTTCCGAGATTGATCCTACCAGGACTCCCTTTACCATCGTCATACCCCCGCCGAATGTGACCGGCGTTCTCCACATGGGACATGGACTGAATAATACGATACAAGACACCCTTGTACGCTGGAGACGCATGCAGGGTTTTAATGCTCTTTGGTTACCGGGTACCGATCATGCCGGTATAGCGACACAGAACGTGGTCGAGAAGCAGCTCGCCGAGAAAGGCAAAGCCCGCCAGGGAGTTGGTAGAAAGCGCTTCATCGAGATGGTATGGGAGTGGAAACAGAAATATGGCTCGACCATTATCGAACAGCTGAAAAAGCTCGGAGCAAGCTGCGATTGGCAGCGGGAACGTTTCACCATGGATGAGGGTCTGTCGCGTGCAGTTCGGGAGGTATTTGTTCGTCTCTTCAACGAAGGGCTTATCTATAAAGGAAAGTACATAATAAACTGGTGTCCACGATGCCAGACCGCACTGTCCGATGAAGAGGTGGATCACGAAACCGAGCAGAGCTATCTCTATCATATTCTCTATCCCTACTCAGATGATGATGGCGGTCTGATAGTTGCCACAACACTACCCGAGACGATGCTCGGGGATACTGCGGTTGCAATAAATCCCGATGATCCGAGGTATAGGGATTCCATTGAAAAATGGGTCATACTCCCTCTTGTCGAAAGGGAAATTCCAGTCATTGCAGACCGATACGTTGAGATGGATTTTGGTACCGGTGCTTTGAAGATCACGCCGGCACATGATTCCAACGATTTTGAGGTTGCGATGCGTCACAATCTCGATCCGATAAATATTTTTAACGAGGACGCAACAATTAACGAAAATGGAATTCCCGATGTCATCGGTCTCGATCGATACGAGGCCAGGCAGGTTGTTCTGGAAGAACTGAAGGAGAGGGGCCTGCTGGTCAAGCAGGAACCCTACAGTCATGAAATTGGTCACTGTTACCGCTGTCATTCGGTAATAGAGCCCTACCTGTCTGAGCAGTGGTTTGTCCGAATGAAACCTCTCGCAAAGCCTGCGATCAGAGCGGTCCAAAAGGGAAATGTTGTGTTTCATCCGGATCGATGGAAAAAGGTTTACATGAACTGGATGCAACAGATTCGGGACTGGTGCATTTCACGGCAGATCTGGTGGGGACATAGAATCCCTGTATACTACTGTCAGGATTGCAATGAGGTATTTGCCTCTGTAGACGAACCCACGGGGTGTACAAAGTGTCAGAGCTCACAGATCATTCAGGACGAGGATGTACTTGATACCTGGTTTTCATCGCAGCTCTGGCCCTTTTCAACCCTCGGTTGGCCAGAAGAGAACGAGGACATAGGGTACTACTACCCGACAAGCCTGCTCGTCACCGATCCGGGAATACTCTTCTTTTGGGTCGCGCGGATGATTATGAGCGGTTTGAAATTCAAAAAAGATGTTCCCTTTCGAGATGTCTATATTCATGGTGTTGTGATGGATGACAAGGGGCGGAAGATGAGCAAATCCCTCGGTAACGGCATCGATCCACTGGAGGTCGTCGAACAGTTCGGTGCTGATGCGATGCGATATACCATCGTCAATATCACGCCTCTCGGGCAAAACCTGCTGCTATCCATGGACAAGTTCAACACGGGGGCCCGTTTCGCAAATAAGATTTGGAACGCATCCCGATACATACTGATGAACGTTGAGGGCATACCTCTGGGTGAACTAAAAGAGGATGAACTCGATACAATTGACCGATGGATTGAAACCGTCTATCAACAAACCGTACAGCGCATGAATCAGAATCTCGAGGAATACAAGCTCAACGAGGCATCCTCAGTTATCTATGAGTTTTTTTGGCATGAGTTCTGTGATTGGTACATCGAAATGTCAAAGGTGAAGCTTTACGGCGACGATGATGTAAAGAGATCCCAGGCAGCAGGAATGCTTTTAAGGATTCTGGAAGGGAGTCTGCGACTGCTCCACCCGTTGATGCCCTTCATTACTGAGGAGATCTGGCAGCGGCTCCCTTTAAAAAAGGAATATAAGAGTATTATGATTGCTGACTATCCTGTTTACAGAGACCTCCAGTACTCCGAAGATGTACGGACGGTCACTGTTCTCAAGGAGATAGTGTACATCATTCGGAACATACGGGGCGAGATGCATGTTCCCCCTGAGCTGAAGGCCAAGGTCCTGGTGAAGGGGATACACGATCATCTTCATAGTATCATTGAGGACAACCAAGATGTCATAGAATTTCTGGCAGGACTTGAATCGATAACCTACGGGAAACAAATTGTAAAGCCAGCGGGAAGCGCTTCCGCAGTCGGCTCTGGTTATGAGGTCTATCTCCCATTAAAAGGATTAATCGATTTCGGTAGGGAAAAGGCTCGGCTTGAGAAGGATCAGTTACGGCTTCAGTCGGAGCTGGTGCGTTCGAGGACGAAGCTCCAAAACTCAGATTTTGTGAATAAAGCCCCACAGGACGTGGTAGCACAGGAAAAGGATCGCCTGAGATCCTTTGAAGAGAACATTGAGCGAGTGAAAAACCTTCTGACATCTCTTGATGAATAGCCGGTGAAACTAAATCCTGTTATAATGCTATAGAGGGTACAGCAACGTGAGAGTTCTTAGAGTCGCATTTTTCTTATTTCTTACAATTCTGCTCTCTTCGGTGAGTTTGTTTGCACAACAACAAAAGACGAGCGAGACGATACAGCTCGATATAGAATCGCACAGCGGTACTCCCCTGGTGCTCGAATTCGTGCTCAGGGACCCGGGTAAGATGGTACGGTGGATAAGCTTCGATTGGGATAGTGATGGTAGAAGGGATCTCATGGTAAGGGCCGGAGAAAATGAAGTTGTATTCCGGGGTATACCGTTCAGGAAGCCGGGTACCTATAGATTGAGTGCATGGCTCCATACCAGGGAGGGTACCCTCAAGCGAAAGTATACAGTCACCTATACAGATTTCATCTGGGGTAGGGATAATTTTCAATTCGCAAATGATGGGAAATTCGAAAACTCCACCGATTTTGTGTCTGATACGGTTGTAACCTGGGCTCAGGAGAGATTCGGACCACTGGATCAGAATGACAGAGTAATTCTTCTCTCAGTGATGTATGATATTTATAAGGGTTCAATCGGGCGCTGCTACGGTTTCACCGGTGAGCAGATCAAATATTTACAAAACCCCGAACTTATACCGCCGCTCTTTGATGGTATCTACTGGATGCAAGAGGGTGATGGGACGATTTTCAAGGATATGGATTGGATTCAGAACGACATTGTTTTTTCGAATTTCCTCTCTGGAAATATCAGAATCTCGGAACTTCAGAGCAGAGAGAGTTTAATGAGAGAACTGGACCATATCAGGGAGAGTATCGGAAAAGGCGATCCCATCATCTTAGGTTATCTGAGCACAAAGATGCATCACTCCATGGTTGTGTACGGTCTTTTCGAGGATGACTTTCAGAACAAAGTGACTCTTCTTACCGCTAATAACTGGGAACGGGAGCAAAATAACAACACGTTCAGCGAGGATGCGGAGAATATTGTTATTGAATTACAGGCCGATGAACCCAAGTTGCGCTGGTATGATCTCACCAAGAGAAAATTTCGCTATCCAAGGTTTATTTTTGCAATACAGCGGGAGAACCGCTATGATCTATCTTCAGAGGATCTCAGGGTACTTTTGGATCGAACAAAACTCGACATTATACAGAAGGACTACACGGTAATAATGGTCGAAAAAACGGAGGTTGCCTATATCGTTGACAGTGAGGGGAAGAAAAGAGGGTATAGCAAGCCCCGATACTTCAAAGAGATAGATGGTGTATCCTTCAAAAAGATAGATTATAATTACGTTTTTGAATTACCAAGCAGGGATGTGTACCGTCTCGTTTTACGCAAGAGAAGGTACAACAAGGAGTTGAAACAGTACAAGGAGGTGAGCCTATTTGGTATAATCCCTGATCATCAGAATATAAAAACAGAGGTATTACGGAACATTGAAATTGATGATGAAAATGAGCGTGTATTTATCATCAATCGAGACGGTATACATCCCGAGTAGAGCCCGCCGGTTTTTTTATCCTCGTTTCTGAGTGGAGGCCTTTTTGCATTGCTTTTTCTAAATACCGCGTGATATATTGGGCAATGCAAAGTTTTAAAATAGAGTTTGGAGAGATGTCCGAGAGGCCGAAGGAGCACGCTTGGAAAGCGTGTGTACCTTAACCGGGTACCGTGGGTTCGAATCCCACTCTCTCCGCACATCCGCTGGATAATACACTGCGTGTCTGCGGTGATAATCGGGTACGGTTCAAGGAACAGACACCCAACCCCGCCAGGTCCGGAAGGAAGCAACGGTAAGTGTTCTGCTTCTGTGAATGCGGATACTCGGTTGGAGCAGGCACGCAGTGTATGATTCAGAATTTATAGGTTTTTCAGGTGCGATATGGCATACGTTGTATCAGCGCGCAAATACCGTCCTCAGACTTTCGAGGAACTCATCGGCCAGGAGCATGTTGCAAATACGCTGCGTAATGCGATTATAAAGCAAAGGATTGGTCACGCATACCTGTTTTCAGGGCCACGTGGAATCGGGAAAACCTCGGCTGCGAGGATATTTGCGAAAGCGCTCAACTGTGAAAAGGAACCGACTCCGACGCCATGCGGGGAGTGCACTTTCTGCAGAGAGATTTCTGAGGGGCGGTCACTGGACCTTGTGGAGATTGATGGTGCATCGAATAGACGGATAGACGAGATCAGACAGCTCCGCGAAAATGTTCGCTTTGTTCCGGCCTCTTCGCGGTATAAAGTATATATAATCGATGAGGTGCACATGCTCACGCCCGAGGCTTTCAATGCCCTTCTGAAAACCCTCGAAGAGCCCCCTGAGCATATTATTTTCATTTTTGCGACCACAGAAGTGCAGAAGGTTCCACAGACCATTCGCTCTCGCTGTCAGCAGTTCCTGTTCAAGAGAATTCCGATTTCCCGTATAATTGATGTATTGAAAAGAATCATGCAGGATCTAAAGGTCGATGCGGAGGAAAGGGCCCTGTTCTGGATTGCAAAAAGTGCCGCAGGCTCTATGCGCGATGCAGAATCGATACTCGATCAGATGATATCCTATTCGGGGGGTGTGATAAAGACAGAGGATGTATTCTACGTACTCGGAATGCCCGGCTACGGAATATACCACGATTTTGGTGGGTTGATTGCACAGGGGGATTTCAGAAGCAGCTTTCGATTGGTCGATAAACTCATCAGAAACGGAATTGAAATTCCCTTTCTCATTGCCGGGATGATAGAATATTTCAAAAATCTCTACATACTTTCCGTCGATCAAAATGCTGATGAACTCATCGATCTTCCAAAAGAAGATATCAATGAAATGCGAAATTTATTGAATTCCTTCAGCAGTGAGGATGTAAGCAACTTGCTGACTCTATTAAGTGGAGTGTATCTCGACACGAGGAACAGTGAACTTTCCAGAGAGCTCTTTGAAATCACTCTGATTAAAATGACTAACTACAAACAGATAATCGATCCCTCGCAATTGGTGCAGAAGCTGGAGGAGATCAAAGAAGAGTTCGAGGTAAAAAATTCCTCTAGAGAAGAAGAGGAAGGTGCTGCCAATACAGAGGGTGATGATGCAAATAAAGCTTTTCAAATGACCACTTCGGATAAGGAAGGAGTGGCTGACAAAATTATCCGGC
The DNA here is from genome assembly GCA_964347455.1 of uncultured Spirochaetota bacterium. Classification (GTDB taxonomy): domain Bacteria; phylum Spirochaetota; class B62-G9; order B62-G9; family DRHN01; genus JAGLSF01. The sequence goes on from CAYFYU010000096.1 coordinate 6,140, forward strand.
ATTTTTCGAGAAAACGAATGGCACTTGCGGAATTCCTGAAGAGAGCCAGTAGCTATACCCTGGAGAATAATCTTCTAACCATTGCCTATGACAGAGGAGAAAAATTGAGCTTCGAGCACATTCAGGAGGCATCCGCAAAAAGGTACATTGAAAAAGAGCTCCGGGAATTCATCCAAAAGGATATTCGTTTGAATGTGGTAATCAGAGGCGGGAAAAAGAGCCTCTCTACGGAGGAGAAGATCTCAGAGGACGTATCAAAGGTCATGAAGATTTTCAAGGGTGAAATCGTCTCGAATTCAGATAATGCCAGAAGAAAGAAAGGTGGCTGAATTACCTCAAAATAATCGTGGAGGACGATAATGGGAATAAATATGAATTTCTTAAAGCAGGCTCAGGAATTACAGCAAAAGATCAAAAAGATGCAGGAAGACCTCGTCAATAAACAGTCAACGGGGAGCTCGGGAGGAGATATGGTGAAGGCAACGGTTAACGGTAAACATGAGCTCATCGAAATTTCAATAGCGAAGGAAGTGGTAAATCCTGACGATATTGAAATGCTGGAAGATCTTGTTGTCGCCGCTGTAACCGATGCCATGCACAAGATGGATGAGGTAATAAAGGCAGAGATGGCCAAGGTAACGGGTGGATTGAACATTCCCGGGTTAGAGGTACCCTTCTAAAGCTGGGAACGACTGTCCGAATTAGTTGCTGGCTATTAATACCGCAAGGACTGCTCATTTGGAAGAGCGAAGTGTTATATCCAGACTCATTGGAGAATTTTCGAGACTTCCCGGTATTGGCAGAAAAACAGCTGAGCGGCTTGCCTACTTCATTCTTAAGGAGGACGCACAGTTTGGTCAGAATCTGGCTCGTGCAATAATTGAAGTAAAGGAACGGGTCAGGTTTTGTTCTCTATGCGGAAATTTGACTGAGGAAGACCCCTGTTCAATCTGCAGGAATCCAAACCGAAATAAAAAGTTGATGTGTGTTGTAGAAGAGGCAAAGGATATATGGTCGATTGAAAAAAGCGGGGGTTTTGATGGCGTATATCATGTTCTCATGGGTGCACTCTCCCCACTCGATGGGATTGGACCCGAAGAGCTGCGGATTCAGGAACTATTGAAACGAGTTCAAACTCATCAGATCGAAGAAGTCATTATTGCGACCGATCCAAATGTTGAGGGAGATGCCACTGCTCTCTATCTATCCAAGTTATTGAAACCTCTGGGTGTAAAGGTCACCAGAATTGCAAGCGGATTACCCGTTGGCGGTGACCTTGAGTATGCCGATTCAGTGACCCTTTCAAAGGCCCTATCAGGGCGTAGACCCCTATAATGAGAGAATAATGGATCCGAGACTGCTCGCTATATACGGAAGCCCCCGCAAAGGTGGTAATACAGAAGTACTTCTCGACTATTTTCTGGAGGGCGTGTCCGCTTCGACCTATCACGTTGAGCGCGTTTATTTGAGAGAGTATAATTTTTCACACTGCACGGAGTGTGATGGGTGTGCCAAGACGGGGCATTGTATCGTACAGGATGATATGCAATCGCTCTATGACAAGCTACTGGATTATGAGAGAGTTGTTATTTCCTTTCCAGTATTTTTTCTCGGGCCACCGGCTCTTACGAAAGCCTTTATCGACAGAGGCCAGGCACTTTGGATTCGCAAGTATGTACTGGGAATTAAACCGGGAAAACCGGGGGTAGAGAGAAAAGGTTTCCTCATATCCCTTTGCGGATTTCGAGGAAGCGGGAAAATATTTAGCTGCAATATTTCAATTGTAAGGTCTTTTTTTGTAGCCTGCGGCATAAAGTATGCTGGAGAGATCGTTGAGAACGGGATTGATCACAGGGGGGATGTTGACCGGCATCCATTGTTAAAAAGCAGGGCACTGCAGGCTGGTAGAGATTTCGTTGGATAGACTATTCGAAACGGTAGTAGCCGACCTTTTTCAGTTCATCGGGTAAATCAATTTCAAGATCCTTGTAACTCTTCAGAATATCCGCATCAAATACCTTGTAAAAGTCACCGTTTGTTAGGTTCAGGATATCCTCGTAGGTGATATTTTTGAAGTAGAATCCATTTCTGCTACCGTAGGGTATTACTTCGGGCTTATCGGTGATTAGAAAACTATGTCCCTCTTTTGTATCGTACAGTCTTATTGACTTACTCGAACCAATAAGAACTTCCTTTGTCTTCAATGATATTCTGAGAATCAGGTTGTTGGTATAGAGTATTGAATCACTTATCACGAGTGTTATTTTTTCAGGACCGTATTCCGTTATAAAGGCCGAGAAAAGTTTGTTGAGCTTTAAGCCGAAGTTTGGTTTCTCACTTGGAAATGAGTGCTTGTTGAATTTCATTGTATTGCTGTGTCTCGTTTTGTTGAGATCCTTCTGTAACGGTAATGTGCCTGTGCTGAAAAAGGACTTATTCTCATTCTTCTTTAGGTCTTCCAGTTTCTTCCGGATGTCGTCTAGTTTTTTAGAAACATCCTTTACCGTATTGTTGAAATCAAAGAACAGAGTATTCAGCCTGACTGAAAGTCTCTCAGCCTCCTTCTGGGTAACTATAGCTTCTTTCAAAAGGTTGTAGACACTTACCATCTCTTCCTGACTCAGGTTTTCAACGAGCGAGAAGAGGGGAATTATCCGTTCCTTCATTCTCCTGTTCAGCCGATACTTTCTGAAAAGCTCGATTACCTTCCGTTCAAACTCACTCTTTGTCATATCGAAGGTGACCTTCAATTACAAATATAGCATAGTTCAAAGAAAAATACAAAGCTTTATGTCCTCTCTTCCATGCTATACTCTCATGTTTCAGATTTAATTGCAATAGAATTGTTGTTTGCATTCAATGATGCTGTACGTTCGATAACAACTGTTGTATCTTTCAAAATGCTCGATACCACATGAAGAGGGGGAAGAGAGTATGAATGAAACAGCAGAATTTGAGGCGCGGTACCGTGAGGAGAATGCCCCTTTGCTTCGCAAGGTAATTGCCAAGCGCATGCTCGAGAGCAAGCAAACTGCACCACATTTTTATCTCACCGTTGATGTGGATATGAAAAACCTCATCGATATGCGAAATGAGCTTAATGAGAACGGAAGTAAAAAGATCAGCTTCAATGACATCATCGTAAAGGCCATTGCGTTAACATTGAAAAATCATCCCGACTGCAATGTTTCCTATGTGGATGATAAAATACGCTACTATGAGGACATAAATATTTGCCTTGCGGTGGCCATTGAGGGCGGACTGCTGACACCCGCAATTCGGAACTGTGACCAAAAGAGCATTCTTGAGATCAACGAGGAGTCTGCAAGCCTTGTGGAAAAGGCTCGTAATAGAAAGCTCCGTCCAAGGGAGAGCATGGGTGGGACTTTTACCCTCTCAAATCTCGGCATGTTTGGTATTGAGGAGTTCATTGCCATTGTGAATCCACCGCAGGCCCTGATTCTTGCCGTCGGAGCTATCCGTGAAACCCCTGTCGTAAACGAAGGCAGCATTGTTGTGGGAAGGCGTATGAAAATGACTCTCTCATGTGATCATCGAGCAGTTGATGGTGCTATGGGGGCTGGTTTTCTGAAGGATCTGAAGGAGATCCTCGAAAATCCCAGGGAACACATCCTTTAACCCCTTTAGTACAATTACCCGAATAATTCTTGACAATGCATTATATATGAGGTAGTTTATATAACCGGTTGCAGATGGCCAACATTTATTGGGGATCACGTAATTGAAAAATTAATTAATAATCGTGATAGAATAATTTTAATGCAACAAGTATGATTCCCAGCGTTTTATTGACCCTTTCTATAACTATGAATCCGGTACAACTCTTGCGCCATTCGTAACTTGAGAGAGGGACAGACCCTTGACGGCAGCAATTCTGGAAGTTGCGAAGCTTGCAGACCTATCTCAGTTCAACAATTCCATTTTTTTTCAAAAATCTAATCGTTAGAGGAGGAAAGATCAGATGCCTGAGAAAGAAAAACGTAAGATAACCAGACGAGACTTTCTTGGCAAATCCTTGAAAGCGGGTGCGGGTGTTGCCGCAGCTTCTGTTGCATCGAAGTTTATCGGCAGCAAGTACAGCCCCCATTCGATCTTTGCAGGGGGAGAGAAGAAACTCGAATATACACCAAAAGCCGGTCTCGCTTCTGGCATGATCGGAGGTCCCACCGGATTTGAGGGTGCAGAGCGCTATCAGTACAGCGGTGATGAGGCCGCTGGACGGGCTGTCGAAGGACTTCGAAAGCTCAAGGCTGAGGGAAAGGCACCCGATAAACTCATCATGATGGTCCCGCCGGGTGCGGTCGGGCACTGGGAAAGTCCGTATCCCGAAGGTGCTCCACTGGCAAAGCAGGTATTTTTTGAGGAGACAGGCATCGAGGTTGAAGTCGTGGATACGGTTGAGACAGAGCAAACCACAAAACTCATCCAGGATTACCAGACTGGTGCACGTGCATACGACACATACTCCTACTGGTCTGATGAAACTGCGGATCTCGCGGCGGCGGGCGCTCTTTTAAATCTGGATGAGTTCGTCGACAAGTACAAACCCGACTGGAACGATCCCAAGTGGGGTAATGTGGGTGGAGATGTCACGACCACTGCCACATCAAAATACCTTGGAAGTGTTTATAACGTTGTCATGGATGGTGACTATCAGCTCTGGGTATACCGAAAGGACCTTTTTGAGGATCCAAAGGAGAGACGTGATTTCAAGGCACGATATGGATGGGATCTTCAATGGCCAGAGACATGGGAGCAGCTCGACCAGATTTCCCAGTTTTTTCACCGTCCCGACAAGGGACTTCTCGGTGCTACAGACCTTCGCAACCAGTGGTGGGGATTCTCCAACTGGTTTCAACGCTACACCTCATTCGATAACCCCAACCAGTTTTACTGGGACGACAACATGAACCCACTTATCGTCTCTGACGCTGGAATTCAGGCGACAGAAGAGCATGTGAATTCATTGAAGTGGCACCACAAGGATGCAATCTCCTGGGGATGGCCCGAGCAGTATGCCAATATGTCCACCGGCGGTGCTGCCGTTACCTGTGCCTACCCGAATATGCCCAAGTTCCTTGACACACCGAAGGCACCCGACTGGCTCGGTGTAGAGAGCAAGGTTTACCAGAAGCTTCGCTCAGGAGTGTCACCAGGACGTGTCATTAACGGCACCCTGGTACGCAGGACTGTCTGGTGGCCGAGCATCGGGCATGGAGTTGCATCCAACGGAAGATATACGGAAGCTGCCTATCTACTTCTCCAGTGGGCTTCATCCGGTAAGGTAAGCTCCTGGCTCGTTGCGAATCCAGCTGGATACTACGACCCGTGGAAGGTTCCGCACTTCGAGGACCCGATCGTCATTGGTTCTTACAAAGATTGGCACATTAAGACCTATGTGGAGTCGATCAAACGTTCCGCGCCTCCTATAATTATTCCGGGTGTTACTGAATATCGAACGGCACTCGACACTGCCCTCCAGCAGGCCCTTGCCCGTCAGAAAACAGCTAGGCAGGCAATGAAGGACTGTGCAGATGAGTGGAATAAAATCACTGAGCGTAAGGGCAGGGATAAGCAGATCGATGCGATCAGAGCAACGAGAGCTGCATGGCCGACCGTTGTAGACAAACCGACGATTTAAGCAGTTAGGTTGTGAAAATGGGTTGATTAAGAGGGGGTCTATGTCAATTTGTAGGCGAATAGGCCCCCTTTTCTCTTTTCCATAAGGTATTCCATTTTTAGAATACATTTCATAATTTTAATAGCATACGTTGAGAATTGGAGGAATGGACCGTGCTCAAGAAGCAAATCAAGCTTGAAGATACCGGTGGTATGGATGTGGCGAAGTTCGGTTTTATCATGATACTTCCGGCGCTTGTTATGCTGCTCTTTATTGTCATCTTCCCGCTCCTCTCGTCGATCTATCTCAGCTTATCCGAGTGGTCACCAATGACAGGTGGCGGGACTCGATGGTATGAGGCATACAGGTTCTGGGGGTGGCTTGCCAATTACTGGAACATACTGAGGGATGCTGATTTTCTCAGGTCCATCCTTCGTACGTTTGTGATCGTTACCGTGGTTGTACCGGTTGAGTTTTTTATTGGGCTCGGACTCGCCTTTCTCTTTAGAGATAATTTCCCGGGCAAAAAGATCTTTCACAGCATCATCCTCATGCCTATGATGATCGTCCCTGCAGTTGCCGGTTTTGTCTTTTATATGCTCTTTCAAGGTCAGGGGCCGATAAACGCGGTGCTTTCGGGTTTGGCCTTCAAAGAGGTTTCAATACTCTGGTTGCAGGGAAAAGTCTCCGCAATTATCGCCATAATGATCGCCGATATCTGGCAGTGGTCACCCTTTATGTTCCTCATCCTTCTCTCCGGGCTCATGGCTCTTCCAGAGGACCAGATCAGCGCTGCAGTTATTCTCGGTGCATCAAAATGGCAGCGTTTCAGAATGGTACTGTTCCCGCTCATGAAGCCCGTAATTGTCATCGCCCTCATCTTCCGTGGTATGGAGGCGGTAAAGATCTTTGATGCTATATGGCTCATGACAACTGGGGGACCTGGAACGGCAACGGAGTCTATATCGGTTTATATGTACAAACACGGGTTCAAACACCTTAGGTGGTCCTGGGTTGCCGCAGGAGGGGTGCTTATTCTCATCCTCATGACCATTATATCAATACAGGCCCTGAAACCGATCAAGGAGCAGGAGGAAGAGGCAACGTGAGTACCTATATCTGTGATATACCCAAAGGGAACGAAAATGAAAATTTGTTCTATACTAAAGCAGGTATTAGAACGTTTAGAGCAGATTGGGGTCTTTTGGAGAAAGTAATGCAGAGAAAGGATATATAGATGGATCAGAAGTTATACGTACAAGTATTAAAATTTTTGCTTATCGTATTGGTGACCATACTCTTCTTTTTCCCGATTTACTGGATATTTTCCATGGCTTTCAAACCCTTTCCCGAATGGACTGCAGCAGGGGGAAAAATATACTGGTTCCCAAATAATCCGACCATCGATAATTTCAGGGCTATCTTTTCTAGGAAACTTGAGATGAGCCCGATTGCTGGAACGGCAATACGTCCCATCGTAAACAGCCTGACCGTAAGTATCATCGGGACGGCCATCGCCATGGTTGTGGGCATATTCGCCGCCTACGGTGTTTCAAGGTACAAGGCAGGCGGGTCACTTCCCTTTATGCTTCTACAGCTCCGTATGTTTCCGCCTATTGCAATCATTATACCCATTATGATCATGTGGGCATTCCTGCGTATGATAGACACATGGTACGGACTGGTAATCATATATGGTGTGGTGACACTGCCCTTTTCCACGTGGCTGATGAAGACCTTTTTTGACGATATTCCAAGGGAACTCGATGAGGCTGCAATCGTGGACGGATGCTCCAACATCGGGGCCTTCTTCAAGGTTGTCATCCCGACCGACCGGCGCTGGACCACCATACCGGTGCATATCAGCAAGCTTCAGTCAGCAATGGTTGGTGCTCTGTACGGTCCTAAGGCTGCTCTGGGTATGATTGCGGCTGTTCCACCGATCATATTCGGTATCATCATTCAGAAATACCTGGTTCGGGGACTCACCTTTGGTGCAATAAAGAAATGACGGGCCGTAGGTGCTGTTAAGTACCGTAGGTGCTGTCAAGTACCGTAGGTGCTGTCAAGGAGTTGTATGATGGCTGATATTATACTCGATAAACTGGTGAAGGTATTCGGTAAGCAGACTGCCGTTAAAGACCTGAGTCTCGAAATAAAGGACAGGGAGTTCGTCGCCCTGCTGGGGCCCTCGGGATGCGGCAAGACGACGACGATGAACATGATCTCAGGTCTCCTCAAACCCGATTCCGGCCGTGTGCTCTTCGATGGGAAGGTGATGAACAGCGTTCCGCCAGGGAAACGCGGTGTTGGGTTCGTATTCCAGAACTACGCTGTTTTTACCTATATGTCCGTGTACGACAACATTGCTTTCGGATTGAAGATACGGAAAATGACTCAGGAGGAGATCGACCACGATGTACGAGAGGTTGCACGGCTCTTACAGATCCACCATCTCCTGAGCATGAGCGCATCGAGTCTCTCAATAAATGACATGCAGAAGGTTGCCCTTGCACGGAGCATGGTGACAAAACCCCAGATTTTTTTGCTCGATGAACCGCTTTCAAACCTCGATGCCGCGTTGCGGAACATAATGCGAGCCGAGCTGAAAAATATACAGCAGGAGCTCGGTCAGACAACAATCTATGTAACCCATGATCAGGTTGAGGCGATGAGCCTTGCAGACAGGATTGCCGTCATGAACTTCGCAGTGCTTCAGCAGTTCGACACGCCCCACAATATCTACAACAGACCAAAGAATCTCTTCGTTGCAAACTTCATCGGGAGTCCAACGATAAACTTCTTCGACGGTTTCTACAAGGGTGGCACTTTTCATCTTGATTATTTCCAGAAGGGACAGCTAGCGGTTTCGAAGGAGTATCGAACACGGATAGATGAGAACCTCAAGCGGGAGAGTATCGTCCTCGCAATTCGCCCTGAGCATCTGAAGGTCGGTGAGGCTGGAGCAACCGGTGCAACGAGCCTCAAGGCGAAGATCGTAAGCTTTGAGCCGCTCGGTTCGAAGACCATTGTGTACATGCATCCGGATGGGGACACCACTAAGATTGTGAAGTCGTCCATGAAAAGTGAGTTTAAACCGAAGATCGGTGATGTGAAGAATCTCATATTCGAAGAGAAGGATCTCTACCTGTTTGATAAAGAGTCGACCCAGCTGGTGCTGCGATTCGGTACTTGACAGCACCTTCGGTACTTGACAGCACCTTCGGTACTTGACAGCA
>CAYFYU010000097.1:0-14282 GCA_964347455.1 uncultured Spirochaetota bacterium
GGAAATGATCGACATTGACTGATGGGTCCCATTGAGCCATAGGGGAAACTGGAATGGTGGAAAAAAGATGTAGGGTAACCTTCGAACCTGAAGGGAAAACCGTTTATGTTCTACCGGGAACGACCATTTATGAAGCAACCGGGGAGGCAGGGATCATTATCAACTCTCCATGTGGAGGGGCCGGTGTATGCGGCAACTGTAAGGTCACTATTATTCGGGGTGAATTCGAGCAAAAGGGGTCAGAAAAATTTTTTTCCAAAGAGGAATTAGCCCAGGGGCGGGTACTTGCCTGCAGAACGAACATTCTCGGAGATATGGTTGTCGAAATTCCTATCTCGAGCAGACTCTATGAGCAGAAAATTCTCACCGAGGGAATCGAGTTCAAGCTCAAAGTATCACCAAACGTTCGCAAGGTATTCATACAGGTCGATGAACCGACACTTGAGGATCAACGTTCCGATCTTGACAGAGTATGGGATGCTTTGGGAATGGGAAACCCGGGACCGAAAGTTCCTGTCGATGTATTGAGAAGACTGCCTGAGAAGCTGAGAAAGGCGCAGTACACAACGACCATTGTCCTAAATGGGGATGAGATCATTGGTATTGAAAGGGGTGATAAATCTGATAAGAATTACGGCATCGCTTTCGATATAGGCACAACAACCGTAGTCGGTTATCTCGTGGATCTCAACACGGGAAAACAGCTGGCGGTCTCCTCAGCGACAAACCCTCAGACCAGTTACGGCGATGATGTCATCTCACGTATTCAGCACACGATGACAAACAAGGACGGCCTCGACGATCTACATGAGAGAATCATTTCCTGCATAAATGATATCATCGTCGATCTCGTTAATCAGGCACAGATTGAAAAGAAATATATTTATGAGCTGACAACAACGGGAAACACGACGATGAATCATCTTTTCCTCAAAATTGACCCGAAAAACCTGTCGCTGCACCCCTATGTGGGTGTGCTGAGGTCAAATATCGATGTCCGAGCTACCAGTATCGGTCTCCATATAAACCGTTACGGAAAAGCCTATGCAATGCCGAACATAGCTGGATTTGTCGGTGGAGATACGGTCGCAGTAATTCTGGCATCGGGAATTCATAAAAGCAAGGATTTAAAATTCGCACTGGATATCGGTACGAATGGTGAACTTGTCATGGGAAACAGGGATCGTCTGGTGTCCTGTTCAACCGCCGCTGGCCCGGCATTTGAAGGTGCACGAATTACACACGGAATGCGGGCAAGTGATGGAGCAATTGAAAAAGTACTGATAACTGATCAAGAGGTCGAAGTGAACACCATTGGAAATGCAAAACCAATTGGTCTATGCGGAACCGGTCTCATCGACAGCATCGCCGAGCTCAGGAAACTGGGTGTAATTACAAGAAACGGTAAATTGATACATGAGAAAGAATTACCAAAAGATATTTCAGATTTTGTCCGAAAAAGGGCCATTGCTCATGAGAAGTGGGGCTCCGCATTTATTCTCGTACCTGCTGCCCAGTCAAAAACGGGGGAAGATATTCTTTTAACCCAAAAAGACGTAAGAGAGACCCAGCTCGCCAAGGGGGCGATATTTGCCGGATACCAACTCTTGAAAAAGGTTCTCGGCATAAACGATGATGACATTACGGAGGTGCTCCTCGCCGGTGCTTTTGGAAATTATATTCGACGGCATCAGGCAAAACGTATCGGTCTGCTGCCCGATATTCCGACCGAAAAGATCAAGTTCATCGGCAATGCTGCCGGTGCAGGAGCAAAGATGGTACTGCTGGCAAAAGAACTCCGTACAGAAGCATGCAATATTTCCAAAAACACAGAGTATATTGAGCTTGCAGTTCAACAGGAATTTCAGCGGATATTTGCCGACTCTATGTTTTTTCCCGAATCTCTTTCCAATGAATAGCGTTGTAAAACATCGGAACTGAACGAATGTTGGATGGGGGGCAATTCTATCCCTATTCAGCGTATTTCGACAGAATCGATTTGAATCGTACTATATTTTCGCATAGCTTGTCATCTCTCCCAAAGATCGACGATGTACCTGCCACAAAAACACTGGCTCCGGCATCGATCATTTTTGGAAGATTCTCCCAGCTGACATTGCCATCAACTTCAATCTCAACCTTTAATCCCTCACGCTTAACTCTCGCCGCTACCTCACGTATCTTGTCTATCGTATGGGGAACGAGTTTCTGTCCGGTATAACCCGGATTGACTGTCATAACGATTATGAGATCACAATGGGGGAGCAGATATCTGACTTGCTCTATTGGTAGAGATGGTTTCAAAGCCAGACCGGCCCTCAATCCCAAATCTTTTATTTTCTGAATTGTCACCAGTGGAAGATGGCACACTTCTGGGTGAAAGCTCAGCAGAGCATTATGAAACTTTCCGAAATTATGGATGTGTGCATCCGGATTATCGATCATGAGGTGAATGTCGAAGGGGATATCTGTATTGGAATAGAGGGTGCTGCAAAAATCCATTCCCAGACCAAAGTTTGGAACGTAGTGGCCGTCCATTATATCGATGTGCAGATAGTCGATACCCTGTTCATCGAATATATCAAGCACTTTTTTTAATTCTAGAATGTTGGCACAAACCATCGATGGAGCAATTTTAAACGTGCCCCTTCTGGATTCTGGTTTTTGGGCAAAGCTCAATTATTTCTCCTAGGGTATTATTACGACTTTCAGTGCCCCGGTCGATGGATCAGCCTGCGTTGCAACCGCATCATGAAATTTATCGAGAGGAAATCTGTGCGTCACAAGCTGTGCTCCGTTGATTTTTCCTGACACGATGTAATCTCTCGCAGTTAGATACTCCTGCTGGGCGGAGCTCGTTGCACCGTGGATGTTGAACTCGTTGTAGTGAATAAGGTTCAGATCGATGGAATCAACCGGATCAGATTTAGGCATCCCGGCAAAAACTGATAGATGTCCTCCTTTAGCAAGAAGTTTCATTCCCAATGTAACCAGAGGTTTTACCGATGCGGCAACTATCACCGCATCAACACCACGGCCACGGGTATGTTTTGTCACCCATTGCTCCGGGTCTTCTTTCCCGCTGTCAATCAGGTTATCGAATGGTAAGCCGAGTTTTTTATGCAGGTCAAGACGCTGCCCTGCCACATCCATGATTGTTACATTCGGAACGCCCCGTGCTTTTGCCACGAGACCATTGAGAACACCTATAATACCACCCCCGAATACCAAAACATGTTCCATCCTCTCCATTGGTATATACTTCATCCCATTTACACAGCAGCTGAGTGGTTCGATGAGTGTACCAACCTCTGCAGGTATGTCTTCGGGAATGGGGATCAGACATCCCTGATCTACACCAATCTTTGGCATGATCATATATTCTGCAAATCCACCGTTAAATTGGTAACCAATAGCTTTGAATGTGTTTTCGCAGAGGTTTTCATGATGTATTGCGCACATCGAACAGTGACCGCAGCCGATCACCGTTTGAACAATACAGCGGTCACCAACCTTAATGCCCTTTACCTCCATACCAATCTCAGCTACCCTGCCCGTTATCTCGTGACCTACTATGGAAACATCTACCTTTTTTTCCCCGCTGAGGACTCTCTGGTCCGTCCCACACAGTGCACAGGCCTCTATTTTTAGAAGGACCTCTCCCTCAGCCGGTTTTGGTGTGGTAACCTCTTCGATATCTATGATCCCGGGTTTCTTGATAACTGCAGCTTTCATATCACCTCCAGTTTCAGATGCTTGCTACCATGACCTTTAGACTCTCTGTGTGAAGGAGCATGAGAAATTATGCACGGGACTTTCCACCTGACACATTTACCGTAGTTCCGTGTACATACCCAGCACGTTCCGACGCAAGAAAACATACAACATTGGCAATTTCAGACAATTTCCCGGTTCTTTCAAGGGGTATTGAAACCTTTTCATACCCTGCACGGAGCTGCTCCACTGTTATACCCCTTGTGTAAGCCAGTGCTCTTTCATACTCTGCAGACCTCAGGGCCGTGGGTTCAAGTATTCCCGGGGCAACACCAACAACCCGTATCCTATATTTTCCCAGTTCCTTGGCCCATGAACGGGTCAACGAGTAAATTGCGGCTTTCGTGCTTGCATACACACTCTGTCCTTCAGAACCTTCCAATCCTGATTCTGAGGCCACATTGATGATTACACCACCCTTACCACTGGCGATCATTATTCGCGCTACCGCCTGAGTACAGAGGAATACACCTTTATGGTTTATTGAAACGACCTTGTCCCATATCTCTTCGGTGAGCTCCTCTTTACCGGCAGGGTCAACAAGAAGCCTGGGAATATTTATACCCGCATTGTTAACCAGAATGTCGATACCTCCGTAGGTTTTTACGGTTATCTCGACCATACTTTCCACACTTTTGTTTTCAGTTACATCGGCCAGTACTGCACTGTGATCTCCGCCGTGGGTTTTCTTCAGTTCCTCAACAGCCTCTCTTAAACCCTTCTCATTTACATCGGCGACAACAACCTTTGTACCAAAACGGGCGAATTCATGACAGCACGCCCTGCCGATTCCCGATGCTCCACCCGTCACAACCACCACTTTTTCGCTTAATCCAAGCCAATTCATCTAAACCTCTCTCTCCTCCATATTTTAAACAATGGAATGCAACTTAGAATAAACATTACCCAGCGGATTTTCAATCACAATAGAATGGTGCAGTTAAAGCTAGGGAAGAATTTTTAAAAGTAGTTCGCTCAGTACAAGCTGGCCCTGCCCGTTCAAATGTACACCGTCATGTTCAAGAACCTCCCCTTTGAACTTTGCGAGCGCATCCGCAAGATCAGCCAGGTGGGTAGCGAATTTCTTGGATAGTTCACGTACAAAATCATTTGTTTTGTCGATTCGTTTTCTATCATAACACCAGTTAGTATCGGGAAAGTAGCTCTTTATCCTCTCATTGTCGACGTAGGGAATGGTCACATTGATTATGCATGATAAAATTCATGTTTCGCTTGTATTCATCGAGACTGATGTTTGATATATGTGCGTCATCTAGGAGCTCTCTGGAATCATTTGTACCGATGAAAAGTATCGCCCATTCGAAGGATTGATTGAGTATGGTTGAGTAAAATCGGTTGATAAGGTCATATGTGGTATCCCCCGATATAGAGCAGTCTATTACGGAATGTTCGCCATTATCTCCCCAGTAATTTTTCAAAATCTTGACCCAGCTTTCCCGGTCACTCGTTATGGAATCACCGATAGCGGCAATTGTATAACCTGCTCCCGACGGCTTCGGCGGAATTCTCCCCTTCAATTCTTCAGCCAGATTGACGATGTTTCGCTGAAACCTGTCCTCTATTGCCTTTAATTCTTTTCGCTTTATTCCGTAAACGCGGGCAATTGACCGGATGTCATCGTCCTCGAACAACAGACCGAGCAACTTATGCAGATTATACTTGTGCATGAAATCAAGCTCGAAAGGTAACTGTTCCATGAAATCCTCCCTATCGTTTTAATAGCATCTATTTAATGCACTTTCGGATTCAGCATGTTGTTGAGTTTTTCCCGATAATATTTGAATTCTTTCCAGGGTACCTCAGGAGGTATGAGATGGTCGCCGTAGGGTATGTATCCACCGTGTCGCAACACCTCAGAGACTGGTTCGAGAATCTCATCGATCCTTTCTTTCCCATATTGAATCTCAGATTTCGGTATGGCACCCATCAATTGAAGCTTCGGGAACGTTTTTCGCACTTTTACCAGATCCATACCACAACTCACCTCAATCGGATACATACCGGTGACTCCAGCTTCAATAAAGAGGGGTATCAGCTCGAAGCAATCACCATCAGTATCAACAAAGATAATTTGCACTCCATGCTCCTTCAGAAATCCGGTAAGCCTCCTGTAGTAGGGCACCATAAACTCGTGCATCATGGCTGGCGAAACCATTGAGCCGCTCCCCGCCGAGATATCCTCCCAGATGATAAACAGATCAACATCAGTTTGACCCAGAACCTCCTCATAGATGGCGATCCATAGATCGGTAAATGTTCGCTGTACGTCATGAATCAATTCAGGGTCGTCAAAGTAATTGTAGAATAGTTTTTCGTATCCCATGAGCTGTGCTAGGGTTCCAAAATAGCCGTGAGGGTACCCGCCGAGTACAAGAGGATAATCCCTGTTCCGATATTTCTGCACCAGTATATCCCAATTAGGTGGAAATCTTCCATCAATGTCATCGGGCTTCAATCTTTCAGCTTTCAGCTTTTGCCAGCTCTTTCGATCCTTGATTATCCATTCGATACCAGGAGGAATGACACCGGTTGATTTGATAAACTTTCTCTTCACACCGTCAATATCGATATAGGTGAGGTATTCCTCGTCCTCCTGAAGTACCTCGATGTTATACATCGGGTTGAACAAAAGGTTGACGTTCAACAGTATCTGGCCCTCATCCATTCCCAGTGTGTTCTTTACATCATTATCGATAGGAAAACTCTGTGTCGGCCAGTAGAGACCCCCACCTATTACTGCGATGCCCGCCGGCAGCCTCTTGCCGCTGACCGAGTGCCAGCAGGGGTTGTATAGTGATGCTGAGGGAGTTGATATTTTTCTTGGAATATTGGGATAGTTTTTCTTCTGAAGCCCCTCTTCATACCAGCGGTTTATGGTGTCACCCCAGTACCCGAACTCCCATTTTGGCGGGACAATACCGGTGTTGAAGTTCAGCATGACCTCTAAAAAACGCTCCCGTAGGTTCATTTTATCCAACCTTTCGAATAGAAAAGTGTAAAATGTGAGTTATACCCAGGCCATGTATGACATAAAGCTCTTAATCGAGATGAAAAACCTCCTCGATCTCCTCAATTTCGGGTCCAAGTATCGAGGAATTTTCCTTTACGAAATACCGCTCCATAGCCTTTTGCCAGCGAGTGTTCACCTCCATCCCTTTGATATATTCGAAGGATTTTGCAGGATCGTCGGCCTCAAGATATGCAAAGAGAGTTCCGTCCTTTCTAAAAAAAATCGAGTAGTTTCGTATACCGCTTTCTCTTATAACCTGTACTAATTCCGGCCAAATTTCATCATGCGCCTTTTTATATTCGTCCTTCAAATCAGGTCTTATTCTGAATATAAAACTGTACCGTGCCATTTTTAGAGTAGTCCTTTCTTGCGATAATGGTTTTGTGCATCCTGAAGAATACGCCCTATATCCTTTTCCTGTTCAGCCGTGATAGGGAGTGGTTTGTGGGTCGCCAGTATCTCCTCCATTCTTTCCTGCGCCCTGTCGATCGTGCTCTTACGCCCCTGTTCGAGCCACTCCTGATAGGAGAGACGGTCTGCAACCTTCGGGACAAAATACTCCTTCTTCCAGTTCAGCCGAGTATGCTTTTTATTGAGAAAGGTACCTGGAACAGGGCCTACCGATTGGATGAGATCAACCGCCATGGTTTCTTCACTGACCTCAAATCCCTCAACGGTTCTTCCGATGATGTTTGCCACATCGTCGTTGATAATCGACAGTATGGGGTTGTAGGCAAGCTCGGCCGTTACTCCACCATGCAGCACGATAATATTTGCGCCGGAGAGTGCCGATGCCATGGCAGTATGTGTCTTCTCATAACCACTCTGATAATCGATAAGCTTCGAATTTGAGAATGCCGCTCCTGTGTTCACAGCAGGGATTTTATAAACCTGCGTCCAGAGCTGATTAAATGCCATCTGATGGAGATTGACGCCAAGAGCGCCGAAGAGGAAACCACCACTTTCCATGTCCATTGGTGTGACGAAGTCATTCCCGCAGATACCCGTACCCGGACTCATACACTGGATGAGCACGACCACTCCGAGGAGCTCCGCATTATTGCTGATTGTGGCACCGGCTGCAGTCACCGGAGCGGTCCCTCCCATAACCGATCCAGCTGCAATGTACATTGGAAATCCAGCTGCCGTATATTCAAATGCAGCATCGATCGCATCTTCAGGGAACGAGAGAGGAGCGGCTGCTTCACATACACCGACAAGCTGCTGGTCGACTGCCTGTGCAAGCTGAGTTTCAAAGATAAAGGTATCCGTAGCCTGGGCCCCACGCGAGACCTTTGAGGTGAAACGAATCCTGCTTGCACAGCTCATCGGACAGAGCATGACCGGGGGTACCTCTTCTATCTCAAAATAGGGAGTATAGGATGGAAAAAAATCAATGGTGTCAAGGGCATCCGATATGAGAACTCCCTGATCGTTTTCCTCCTGCGTGGCCATTCTCACTTCACCGGTTTCGACATCCGTGTATCGCGCACCTGCTGAAGACATGAAGTAAAGGGTATTACCACCGATGCGTAAGTCGTTCTTCGGGTCTCGAGCTCTTACCATGAAACTGCTTGGGGTTTGTCGTATACAGTGTTCCACCACATAACTGGGAATCCGCGCGATCCTTTCTTCGTAATCCACCATACACCCATTTTGTTGCAGCAGTTTCAATGCCCGCTCGCTCTCAAACTTTATACCTGTCTTTTCGAGAACATCAAGTGTGGCTGTGTGCAGCGCCTCAATCTGTGAATCGGTTAATATCCTGATCGGCGCAAAATTCCGTCTGAATCCTCTTCTCATTCCTGCCCCCTAGGTCAGGCCGAGCAATGATTTTGCCACCCGTACGCCCTCTGGTGCCGTTGCTCCGTAGCCGTCGGCCCCGATACTGTCTGCAAATTCCTGATTGATCGGACTGCCACCGACCAATACCTTGACCTTGTCCCGAATGTTCGATTTTTTTAGCCCCTCTATCACATTTTTCTGTTCCATCATCGTTGTGGTGAGGAGTGCCGACATTGCAACAATATCAGCTCCGTGCTCCTTTACAGCCTTAAGAAACTCATCACCCCGTACATTGATTCCCAGATCTATCACCTCAAATCCTGATGCAAAAAGCAGCGTGGCTACCATGCTCTTCCCGATGCTGTGAATATCTCCGAAAACGGTTCCGATGACGATCTTTCCGAGGGATTTTACCTTTTTCCCCAGCCGCTCAATTTCTTTTGTAATGATCGGTAGTGCCAGTTTGACAACCTCCGAAGCACAGACAAGATCGGGGAGAAATAACTCGCCTGTTCCAAATTTATCCCCAACCTCTCTTATACCTTCAGTTAATGCCTCAGCTGCCTTCAGCGGATCGACGTTCTGCTCAACGGCCTTTTGCGCAATGGCCTCAGCATTATCGGTGTCAAACTCTATAACCATACGCTTCAATTCTTCCAAAATATCCATGGACGCTCTCCCTCCGGCTATTTAGTCTTTAGGGAATACATAACCTGTAAGAATTACGGGAATTTAAAGGAAACATTACTTAACTCGTTGCTGGTGCTTACCGGCTACTGTCGTACAACCTGCCGTTTTTTTATGACCATGAGACGTGCTGCATCGATGGATATTGCAAGGATGAGGATGGCCCCCTTTACCACCTCTCTCCAGTAGTAGGATATACCGATCGTCTCCTGCATGTGCACCATACCGTTTCTTATAACACCGAGAATAACAACAGATATGATAACTCCGAGAAGGTTGCCCTTTCCGCCGGCGAGACTTACGCCACCCAGAACAACAGCGGTTATAACCTCAAGCTCAGATCCTACTCCCGCATCATCTCTCCCAAGACTCAGCTGAGCCACCAGTATCATACCTGCCAGCGAGGCCATTATTCCTGACATGACATAGGCTGAAAATTTCATTCTCGAGATATTGATACCGGCAAGTCGAGCTGCATACTCATTACTTCCGACCGCATATACCTTCCGGCCGTAGCTCGTGTACTTGAGGACAATCGACATAGCGACGTACAGTACGATGACATAGATAAGTGTAATGGGTATTAACTGCGTGTCCTGGGGGAAGTAGCGTCGTGCTATGAGGAGAAACTTTTGATCAAAAATTCTCCCCAGCTTCAAAGACTCGATATCCAGAGCAAACCACGACGCCATTCCGCGGGCAAGCGCCATGGTTCCCAGAGTTGTGATAACCGGATTCACACCCACCTTGGTAATAATGACGCCGTTAAATGAACCGAAAATTGCCCCGATCCCGAGACACACAAGAACGATTGACCAGGCCGGAAACCCCATATTATGAAAAAGTGCCACATTAACTGCAGTAAAACCAAGGACAGAACCAACCGATATATCGAGCCCGCCTACGAGTATCACAAAGGTCAATCCCACTGCCATTATGGCGATGATTGGAATATTACTGATAATTGCTTTGAAATTTGTGTATGCAAAGAAATACGGCGTTACAACACCAAAGAGCAGCACGAGAATAAACAGGAGCGCAATGAGGGCAGGAACCATGCTCTTCCCGTAAACGAATATCTCTGCCAGTTTTACTTTTAATGTTACCCTGGCTTCCTTTTCTAAAGAAGCTGTCGTATCAGCCATAGCTGTTTCCTGTTAATAGATTTTCTTTTCCCGCACCTCGTACAGTGAAACCACAAGAATGAGAATAACTCCCTGAAAAACGCGAATGTGCACATACCTGAACCCGATCATGGTAAACCCATTGTAGAGAACACCCAGTATAAGGACTCCAGCGAGCGTGCCGAGAACACTTCCCTTGCCTCCGGCGAGCGATGTCCCACCGAGCAGTACAGCAGTGATTACATCCAGTTCGCTGCCGGTTGCATGCTGTGGCATACCGACAGCACTCTGGCCAGTAAGAATTAAACCGCTGATAGATGCTGAAATACCGCTAATGAGGTAGGTGATGAATTTTATCTTTCTGATATTGATCCCGGAAAGTTTTGCCGCTTCCTGATTTGCACCGATGCAGTAGATCTTTCTCCCGAACTTCGATTTTCCCATAATGATTGTTAAGACCGCAAAAACGAGCACAAATAAGAGAAGAGGAAAGGGAATCTTCACGACAACTCCCCTGCCGATGAATCCGATTACATTTTCCATTATGAGAATAGAGCGGCTTTTTGTAAGGACATAACCCATACCCCGTGTTATTGCCATTGTCCCGAGAGTGGTTATTATAGGGTTGAGATCCAATCTCGTTATGACAAAGCCGTTGAAGCTCCCAATCGTTGCTCCCAGGAGTATACCGATGAGCACGATCAGTCCTATGCCAGGAGCATTCTCCATATTGTACAGATAGGCAACCAGACATGAGGTGAGTGCAATATTTCCACCTATCGATATGTCCAGACCCCCCATTATCATTACCAGGGTGAGGGTTCCTGCAACAATACCGCTGAAAGCAATATTGGTGAGCATTGAAGTAATATTGTATATGGAGTAGAAATCACTACTCATGACCGTGAAGGCTGCAACCATTACCCCGAGAAAAATGAAGAGAATTACCGTACTTGAAAGGGTAAATTTTTTCCTCTCACTTTCTTCTACAATCGCATTTGAAATCTTTCCCATACCTATCCCCTATACCGTCGCAGCATGGAGCAATTTTTCCTGCGTTGCATCCTTTCTGCTGAACTCACCGGTAACCTTACCTTTCGAGATAACGAGAATTCGGTCGGCCATTGCAAGCATTTCAGGCAGCTCCGAAGAGATCATGATGATCCCCGCACCCTTCTCGCACAGACTTTCCATCATCTGATATATGTCGACCTTTGCTCCGACATCAATCCCCCTGGTCGGTTCATTCATAATGAATATTCTTGATCCCGTTTCAAGCAGCTTTGCCAAAACGATCTTCTGCTGGTTTCCGCCCGATAGGGAATTTACATCGGTTTCCAGAGACGGGGTTTTGATATTGACACTCTTTACCCATTTTTGAGCATCCTGTCTCTCAAACTGCTTGTTGATAAAATATCCCTCTCCGAGATGGTCGATATTTGCCATGGTAATGTTGTTTGATACCGATAGGGTCAGTGCAAGGCCCTCGAGTTTCCGGTCAATCGGCATGAATCCCATTTTCTGTTTCAAAGCTTTGGCAGGCGTATCAACAATCACGGGTTTTCCCTCAATGTGTATCGTTCCGCTGTCGATCTCATCTATCCCGTACAATGCCCGTACGATATTCTGTCTCCCTGAACCGAGAAGCCCGAATAGCCCAACAATCTCTCCCTCCCTAACGTGGAGGTTGATATTCTCAAGTATCCCGTGAATAGTCAAGTTCTTCACCTCGATGACGGTGTTTCCAATCGGAACCCTCCTCTTTGGATACATATCCTTTAGTTCCCTACCGACCATCATGGTAATAAGTTTTTCTCTTTCGGTTTCCCTGGTGTTTTCCGTTCCAATCAGCTTTCCATCCCGCAGTACCGTGACCCTGTCCGTAATCTCAAATACCTCTATCAAACGGTGCGAAATATAGATGACGCCAACTCCCTGCAGCTTCAGACTTCGAATAATATTGAATAATGAGACCGTATCTTTCTCGCCAAGAGCGGCGGTCGGCTCATCCATAACCAGAATTTTTGCATCCTTGTATATTGCCTTTGCAATCTCAATAACCTGCTTCTCATGAACACCAAGATCACCGACTATCTTCTTTGGATTGATCTTGACAAGCATTCTGTCGAGAACAACCTTGGCATTTTGATTGAGTGTTTTCCAGTCGACAGTTCCCATCCCCTTCTTCTTTGGAAGGTTGCCAACGAATATATTCTCCGCAACTGACAGGGTATCCATAGTGTTGAGCTCCTGATAGATAACACTGACCCCCATCTGTTGAGAATCCGATGGTGAGTGGAATTCGACTTTTTCCCCATTTATAAAAATGTCTCCACTATCCTTTGTGTAATCACCTGCAAGTATCTTGATGAGCGTTGATTTCCCCGCTCCGTTTTCACCGAGCAGACCGTGCACCTCACCCGCCTCGAGATCGAAGCTCACCTTGTCCAGTGCAAGAACACCTGGAAACCGCTTTGATATGTTCCCCATTTCGAGCAATTTTTCTGCCATTACTGACTCCAATTTTATCAGGCCGGCTGGGTCATTTCCCAACCGGCCTCGATCTTTCTACGGACGAGCAACACTCTACTGTGGATACCACTCGTCGATATTCTCCTTGGTGATTACCTCGTTTTCAACATAGATCCACGGGGGAACTGCCTCTCCCTGCAGAATAGTCACGACTGCGGGAACAACATATTCTCCGTAGTGCTCGGGAAAGAATGCGATGCCGGCGTCGCTGAGGCCATCCCTGATCTGGGATTTCCCGAGATCATCAACACCGAGGGTAATAATGATGATATCGTCGGGATCCCAGCGTCCTGCAGTCTGCAACGCCGCAATCGCCCCGGCCATGGTTTGCTCGTTGATCGAGGTGACGGCAATCTTCTTTGCACCAGGATGGGCAGCAAGTACATCATCCATCGCAGCTTTGGCCTGTTCCGACTGGCCCATACCGCCGTCTGCCCGGACGATCTTCTCCTCAGCTTCAGGACCGAACTCTTCAACGAGAGCGGCGGCAAAACCCTCTGACCTGAGCATGGTCACATCACCACCTGCAGGCATCTGAAGAAGCACAACCATGTCGACCGCATCCCATCCGCCCCACTGTTCCTTTATAAGCTTTGCCATGATTTCTCCGCCCATCAATGCAACCTTCCAGTTAATCTTGAGACTGTAAAGGCTTTTCATCTGGGATTTGCGATTGACAGCTGGGAAAATGGATTTACCAATTTGAGGAAAAAAGGGTATAGTCCGGAATTGATCGAAGAATCCGGGCTCATCGTTAGAAGAAAAGGTGGCCGTGGGTGGTACGATCGATTTAGGAAGAGGATCATGTTCCCAATACAGGATAACCTTGGCCGATTTATCGGATTTGGGGGACGATTACTGGAAGAAGAAGATTCAGAATCACCAAAGTATATAAACACGAATGAGAACAGCATATTCCACAAGGGTAGACAGCTCTATGGTTTTCATCTTGCAGAGGAGCCAATTCGAAAAAGTGACCATGTTTTTGTGGTCGAAGGCTACATTGATGTCATTAAGATGTATGAGGCGGGTTATGGTAATACTGTTGCACCTCTGGGAACTGCACTTACCGAGGAACAGGTTGCACAGATTATGCGCTACACCCGGAATATCTACCTCATCTTCGATCCCGATACAGCAGGCGTCAAAGCGGCATTGCGGAGCACCATGATTTTGCATAGGAGGGGAACAGATCCGTACATAATAAGACTTCCCAGTGGCTGTGATCCGGGTAACTTTTTCAATAACTATACATCCGATGACTTTGAATTGCTGAAACGTGATGCGATAACGGGAATAGAATTTATTATAAAAAAGAAACCTTGAAAATGAACATGAAAGTAACAATG
>CAYFYU010000097.1:14292-14736 GCA_964347455.1 uncultured Spirochaetota bacterium
ATTTTTATTTAATCAAAACTTTCTAGATACGAGAGAATTTATTATAAAAAATTATACAGGTACAAAAAAAGAATATACTGCAAATGAAAAAATTGTTATATTGAAGTCGCTTTCCGAATACTATGATAATATGGACGATGAAATATTTAAAGAAGAATTTGTAGAAAGGTTGTCAAAGACACTGCATACGGAGAGCGGTATTCTTAAAAGAGAAATCACAAGATTTGGCCATCGAAGAGATTTCGCCTACAAAAAAACGTTACCTTCCGAAAGAAAAAATAAAGGCCTAAACACTGAACTCTACCTCCTTACACTTATTCTCAGTAATCCTGAACTCTTTCCTATTGCCGAATCCCGACTCGATGATAGCTACTTTCATGGAAAATGGACAAAACTACTGTGGAAGGCGATTATTAAGGTACAGGGGGATAGGAGTTGGGATTC
>CAYFYU010000098.1:0-8595 GCA_964347455.1 uncultured Spirochaetota bacterium
CCAAACCAAATCCATGTTTTTTAGTTGTATAATATGGGCTGAAAACATTTCTAATATCTTCCTCGGGTATACCTATACCAGTATCCGAAAACATTACAATCACTTTTTCTTCACCGTTCAACTTACTTGATATGGTGATTTCCCCTCCTCGCGGCATTGCTTCAATTGCATTAATGATAAGGTTTGAAAAAACCTGATTGAGCTTATCCTTATCCAATTTTATGAACGGTAATTCATTATCGAGATTCAAACTAATCTTTACACCCTGTTTTACCAATTCTGGTTCATACAGTGATATCGTATGCTGGATTATTGCATTTACATCTTCCTTTGTAAAATCGTACACGTTGGGTTTCGTAAGTTTTAAAAACCCTTCCACAATTTTATTGATTCTTGTTAATTCTTTTCGAACGTTATCGGATAATTTGTAAAATTCATACCGCTTCTCGGGGTCTTCGGGGCTAAAATTGGTTTGCAGATAGTCTAAAGTGAGCCCCACCGTATTAATTGGATTTTTTATTTCATGCGCTATTCCTGCTGCGAGATTTTTCGTTATCTCTACGCTCTCAAGTCGACTTTTCTCTTCCTCCTGTTCCAGATATTGCTCATGCATATTTTGCAAAGAATCAGTCAGGGCTCGTAGCTTTATACAATCTGGAATAAGGATGTGCTTATTTAAATTTTCGTCTGACAGATTTCCAGATTTCTCCACAAGCTGCATAACTGGTTTTGTTAATCGCTTTGCAAAGAAGATCGATACACCGATACCAACGAGTATTGAAAATCCGAAGACAGCAAATACTTGATTCCTGAACATATCGAGACTATCAGCAGAACTAGCGGAAATCAACTGCCCTTCTACAGGCATATAATTTCTATGAAGGAAAAAACTGCTTTGAATATCTCCTATAAGAATGCTCTTAAACAACGAATTGTTTTCAAGTAGCTGTGTGTATACTGTCTGGCTTTCGATAAGTTCTTTTTCAGCCTTCTTTTGGAGGAGAAAAACAATACCGAGATTAACAATGAGAAAAGCAAAGAAAACGATGAGAATCTTGTTCCGAATGCATAATCTATTGAACATTGAATAACTCCAAAGATATTTTTGCAAAAAATATGCCATCAACAGGTTTTTTTCAGAGTTCTGTAACCCTCTTTATTTGATAACTTATGACCCTGAAATTCGGCGATAATAACCCTCACTCAAATCCCTTCAATTGATGAGTATAATTATCCCATAACTAGGGAATTTTGTCCCTATTTTTTATAAAGACATGTGGTAATTAATAAGAGTACCTAATAATAGTCATTTGACAGCTTCCACTTTTTAACTAAAATACATCTCCAATTTTTTCTGATAAGGTGGGTGTGGAAAGAAAAATAAGATAATTTACAACATCAAACTAAATCGTTGCTAACTCCCTACAAGGTCTACATGTGAGAAATGAATGATGACAAAGAACGAATCGATAAGGGGAACTACTTTGTTGTTCTTACATACTATCTTCTCATTATTATGATTTTTGTCAATGGAGTGTTCTTGGTGGAATTTTTAGGGTACTCAGATGTACAAACCAGATGCTGAAAAGATCGGGTTTGAAAAAGTAAAACCTGTTATAATAATTACGGCAATGATTTTAAGTAATCAGCTAAGTCAGTTAAATCTTCTCCACTCATTTTCCATCTTGGCATTTCTTTTTTTAAGGGTTTTCCATCAGGATGCTTTCCTTCAATCACAGCCATCTTAAATATTTCAAGCGTGTATTCTCCATGCTCATGTTCATGCCCTTCTTCACCCTCTCCTTCTCTGTGTTCATTTTCTCCTTCTGACAACGCGAACCACCGAATATCTGGAGCATCCATTACATGCATGTGCATAACATGTTTTCCACCTCTCCCAGACGGACCGTGGCATGATGCACATGTTAACCTCCCATACATCATCATCATGCCCATCCCCAATCCACCCCTGTATGTTATTTTAGTACCACGATCACTTGTGGAGGTGAAGTATATCCGCTCACCATTCGTTTTAAACGAAGCAGGTCCCCAGGCAGTTCCAAATTTTGAAAAGAGATTCGTAATTGGTGTAAATATCAGAAACGTTAAAACAACAATGAAAATGAAATACTTCTTCATTAATTTTTCTCCAATAATTCGAAGTATGTCAAATTATTATAACAATCAGAGAAATAAGTGCAAGGTAAGATTTAAAAGTGTTTCGTATCAGTCCAAAGATGATGCCATCTCATCCGTCAATGATCAGCCCTCTAAGTATTCAATGAGGCAACGGTTTGTTTCTCCCTCTATCTCCACTATATCGAAATCAATCTTTCATATTCAGGAAAATACTTACTGATCACTTTCAAATCGAATCTTCGTAGAATTGACTCTTTTGACTCTCTTTGTAGTAGGAACTCAAAAGATTTTTTTATTAATTCCTCTTTTTTAATCTTTCTATGTGTTAATTTCTCATAATATTTGTCATCTAACATAACAGTATGGGTGGTGCTTGAGCCATGATCTTCTACTATTACGCTATATTCGCTTCTATGCATATTCCTTACGGTTATCATTTTATCCTCTCTATTTTAGATTAATTGAGAAATTGAATTTCCCAATAATATTCTCACTATGATCGAAGCCTAATATATTTAGTTCAAGACATTCTACCGGCCGTAACGGATAGAATAATCGTAGTTTAAATTATCTGGATTTACTTCAGTGGGATAATCATAGCTTGAAAAATTTACCTCAAGGACTGTTCCGGAATCACTAATCTTACCCAAACAATAGTAATCACCAGTGCCAACCATAGCACCTCCTTTTCACTCAGTCTCTAACTACTTATACCAGATATTCCCTTTGGCATCAATCCACTTATCAGTAATCGTACATTTCGCTCTCCACGTTTCTTTTGTACTGGTAGCAGTACTATAATATCGCACTACTCCATCAGGGTCTCAGATAACCTTTTCAACTTTTGCCAACCCACCATAATCAGGATTAATCCGGGTGCCGAATAGTTCTTCGTCTTCTTTGGTCACATAAGCCTTTTTCACTGTTGCACAACTTCCAGCGATAATCAGTACAGCTAACACAAAAATCAAGATTGATACAAACGTTCTGATTTTCTTTTACAAGCCTCCTTTTGGTATTTAATTTATAAAAAATTTTGTCCGGACAATTGGCATAGCAATCGCCTCATAAATGACGTTTTACAATCTCCACTTATGTATAAACCTGTTCGAAGTACTTTTAACTAATCTTGTAGACGATAAGAGTGATATTTTCTGGTGAGGTCGGTGTGGAAAAAAAACAGAGAAAAACTTCAACTGATATTAAATCAAAGTTACTAAATCTACACGGCCAACATGTGAGAAGTGAATAATAACAAAGAACGAATCGATGAGGTTCACTACTTTATTGCTATTATGTGCTATCTTCTCATTATTCTGATTTTATTCAAGAGTAAATGCCAACTGTCTTCGGACGTTAGATAAATGACATATTTTGGGAGGGATAGTAACTGAATGATACAATTCCCGATGACTTTTAATCAACGATCCCCTTTTGAAATGCAACCTTTTTCGCTATGTCATAGAGATCCTTCATCTCAAAAGGCTTCTTAATACAGCCATAAATACCAGATTTGCTAAGTTGATCCTCGTCGAGTGATTCCCTGCCGGTTATAAATACGATTTTCGCTTCCCGGTTATTTTCTATAATCTTTCGTGCTGCCTCAATTCCACCCATTTTAGGCATTAAATAATCCATGAAGATCAAATCAAATGGTTTCGTCTTTGCAACATCAAACCCATACTCTCCATCCTCGGCAACCGTTACCCTGCAACCCTTTTTATCAAAGAAATAGTATATTGTGTTGCGTACATATTCTTCATCATCGACAACTAGTATATCCATATCGAGATTACCCAAATTGACAAGCACGGGTTTTTCATAGCCCTCTTCAAATCCTTCAACCTCAGGCTTTTCCTCTAATACTGGCATTGTGATTATGTATCTTATCTCCTGCTCTCCTTTTCTTTCCAGTTTGATTCCGCCACCGTGGTTGTGAATTATCCGATTACAAATCGATAACGTACTTCGAGTGTCTATCCTTCCATCTTCATCGTCTGTTTTAAGAATAGCCTCACTGGAAGCAAATATTCTTTGAAGCAACTTGTAGCTCCTGTTGTCCAATAGATAACCGTTACCACCAATCGATATTTCAGCAGTACCGTCATGGGTCTCAAATGAAAACCCCATGGTACCCTCTTCGCCAATATTATTAACAACATCGTTGAGCAGATTGAAGAATACCTGCACAAGCTGGTCATAGTCACCATTGACGAATAGTTTGCGATCGAGACCGAACTTGATCCGGATATTTTTTGCAGCAACCTGGTTTTTAGCAAGATCCAGAGATTCTTCTAATACGTCAGTAATATCGACTGGTCGAATGATTGGATTTTCAACTCTAACCAGTGCTCTTAGATTTTTAATCTCCTGCTTCACTCTGTATGATGAGTAAATAACAACGTTAAATGCATCCTCAATGAGCTTATTATCTTCAGGATTTAGTTGAGCAAGTTCTGCATACCCCTGCATGCCCGAGAGGATATTGTTCACCGCATGGGCAGTATCACTCAATAGTTTTTTGACAAATTCAGGGTTCAGGGTGTTTAATGCATTACCGCGTTTCGCTTTTAAAAGAATGTGTTTGAAAACCGAGAATACTGATTGTTCGAACAATTCATCGGATAATGAAACCATCAGAATCGTATCGATGCACTTGCTGTAAGGTATTGATTTGGATTTTCCCGTTACAACTAAAACCAAACCGACTCGATCCTGAAAACTGCCTAATTTTTCAAATCCCTTTTGAATTGGTGTTTTGAACAGGGTATCATCACAAAAGACAACACCCGATCTCTCATTTCTCAAATATTGAAAAATTTTACCATCACTGTCTATGGATACAATCTCATAGCCGAATGATTTCGAGATCTCTTCAAAATGAGCGTATTTTGTGTTTTTTGGAGTCAATAACCGTGAATAGAGGAATAACTTTTTTAATTCCATTGTCTATCCTGTAGTGTGGGAAAAAAGATCACTAGCAACTAATTAATCTTTGTTGCTGAGCGGAAAAATAAAATCAAACTTTTTTCTTTAGATTAATTGTAAGACATATAAAGAAGGGATTTCAAATTTTTTATTCTTCTATTTCATCGTTTTCATCATAGCTTTCTTCTTCCTCAAGTCCAAATACTTCCATAATTTCATGATTGCATGCAATAAAGTCCTCTAGAGTATCCTGCATTGATTCGAGGTTTAATCCAGAAAAATATAATTTCGAGAATATCGAAAAGTTAATTTCATCATCGCCTTTCATTATATTAAAATAATTGCCATATTCATAGCAGATATTCATCATGGACTCGAGGTGATCCTTAAGAAAATTCTCTTCATCGATATCGAAGGAATACGAATATGCAATCTCAAGGAAGTTACTGTTCTTCTCTATAAATAGTGAGCCTCCAATCTCCTCATCTTTGACAAAAGAGGCCTGATAGAGCTCTTCGGATTCATCTCGATCAATAATTTCATAGCCTAGTTCGCTACAAATGGTCTCAATTCTCTCAATCAGTTCTTTCATTCCTCTTTTATTTGCCCAAAGCTTCTGATCTTATGCCGAGAATTATTCTAGATGTCGCATGCCAGTATTCATACCCAGAACAGATTTTATCTTTTTAATGACACTTGCCTCTTCCATTGTATGAATACCTAATGTGCTGTCGCTCCAGCCAAGAATAATCCTCGCCTCTATCTCATTAATCGATATCTTATTATCCTTCGTATTATCCAGCTTTTTCAGTATTATCTCTTCTTCAGGTACAATTATGTCAAAATCTCCCCAATGTCCTCCATGAATATTACTTTCAGCCCAAATTTTAACAGCCCTCTTTTCCGCCTCTGTAAGCGTCAATATCATCGAACCCAAACCGCTCCAGCAGAAAAGCTAATCGAATTGAAATACAACGTCAAGAATTAAGATTTATATGTGTGTATCGTTTGGACTTTGGCTTCATTATAAAATACCAGGTAATACCTGAGCCTGCTGCATATCCAATATATGAATGACTAAATATCTTAAGTACTAGGACTAATACAAATTGCAGTGGAATTAGCGGTCAGGTGTAATGTCTGGTTAGGTCGATTTGAGAAAATGGCAGTACAGATACATTTGCTCTACACCGCTCGGGGTAATATGCAGCTCTTTGTGGTGTCGCTGCAACTCAAACTCCTTACCCAACGTGCTCTTTAGCTTATCGGCACTGTACCGTTCCACCGGCAGCCCGCTACATTTGGGCGGTGCTTCTGGTGCAAACGTGGAAATAATAAGATGCCCCGTCGTTTTTAATGTCCGTAGAAGAGCATTTCGATATCGTTCTTTTTGCTCAGGTTCGGTTAGAAAGTGGAATACTGCCCTGTCATGCCATAGGTTATAATGATTGGTTGGCAACTCGATCGAGGTTATATCACCATCAATCCACGTAACAAATTCCGCCCTATCACCCAAGCGTTCCCTTGCCCAACTCAAGGCTTTCTTTGAAAGATCAAGTACAGTTATCGAGTTGAATCCATGTCCAAGCATATCGTCGACCAATGTGGATGCCCCGCCCCCGATATCAATAAGCCGAGCATCATTAGGCAGATTAAGTTCTTTTATCCATTTTAAGGAAGTATCCAAATGAGGCTTGTACCAGCCAACCTTATCGATCGGGGTTTTCGAATAGACTTTGTCCCAATGTTTACGCTGGTTCATTCCTTCCTGCTCCTTTAGTCTAACTAATGCGTGAACTGTAAAAATAAAGAATATTAACCTCTTTTACCTCTCATTTCTTTATATAGAATATAAGATTAGAATTATAAGGATTCAAGTTACATATGTAATTTTAAGTATTGAAACACTAATTTGTCAATTTATTCTTGTGAAATCGGGAATGTTATCCACACTTATCTGGCTAATGAGGAGGGACTGATGGCAGTATCATCCCACTTGTATACTATTAGGTCTAAAAAACAAAGATTGGAAAGAGAGGTTATTACATAATTTCATTTAAATAAATAATTATATCCGTTATCAAATCTTCATTTGCGTACTGTAGCGCATTAATAACCAGCCATGTATATGGGTCCGTATCATACCACCTTCTTCTACACTCCAATGGAAATTCCATTGCGTTTTTAGCAATTAATTCACTATCGTAATTTAAAATTAAATCTTTCACACCTTGTATTATTTCATCCCTTTCGTGTTTATCTAATTTTTTCAATTTTTCTATGGATTTTTTCAGATCAGGATATTTATCATACCATCGATTACTATCATCAACCCTCATATACTAATTAATTTATCATTCCAATGATAAATGCAAATCTTTTTGCCTAAATTCCCCTTATAAAACATGGCCAAGAATTATCTTGACAGCATATTGGCAATTCCTTATATTGCATGGGATATCAATATCAACGGAGACAAGGTTAAAATGGCGAATGTATGTGAAATATGCGGAAAGGGAACTGTACTTGGACGCTCCTACGCCACCCGAGGCTTGGCAAGAAGAAAAAATGGTGCTGGAATTAAAATTACAGGGATTTCAAAGAGAAGTTTTAAACCCAACCTTATAAAAAAGACTATTGTTATCGATGGTTCAATAAAAAAAGCAAAGATCTGTACCTCATGTCTCAGAAGTGGGAAGATTACGCTCGCCTGAGGCCAAAAACCCCCTTATAGGGAATCGATGATGATTAATAAACTGCCCTTCTCAAGGTTTCTGCGTGTTTCCTCATGTTGAAGGAGTATTCTTGCATCTTCTGTCGATATTGCAATATCAGTTTGTATCAATTTCTCGTTTGGTATAGCAACAATTTTAAATGGATTTATCCCAACCCGCTCGGTATTTTCAAATTGTGAATCATCGGAATATTGGACAGCTCCCCATTTATTAAAACTCTCTCTATCTATCAAATCAACCGAGTAGACAATATTGTGCTCTTCGTCAAATACCCTCGGGGCAATTGCAGGTAACCTGCCAAGCCCCCTTGCATCGATTACTAGCCCGGTAAAAGGAGCTGTAAAAGCGTATTCCTCATACTTTTTAAAATTTCCAGTATCCTTTCCAGCCTCGATTAGCTTTGGTACAAAACCACTAACACCGTAAAAGGGAAATACCATTGTAATAATTACGCTGTCTTCGCCATAACTGATAAAACCAGGTTTAAAGTCCCTACAGTAGGTGACGATTTCCTCATTTTTTTTATAGTCATTCATCAGAATATCATGTGCAGAGCTGTAGGCATCGACCTGTAGCTGTTTCAGTGAGTGAATGAATTTTAGGAGCAGATCCTGCCTGGCTGTTCTTGTCGCATCAAACTGCCATTCAATCATATTCCCGCTTTCCCTGGGTCGGACAACACTGTACCCGACCACGGTAGCTTTCATATCTATCCAATCGACTTTGAACGAACCCGTTTGCGGAAATTCTCCAAGTAACTGATGTGCTGAAAATACGACAAATAGTACCAGAA
>CAYFYU010000098.1:8605-14674 GCA_964347455.1 uncultured Spirochaetota bacterium
AATTTCAATCGATCCATTTTTTATAGATGTATTTGTGAGATATATTTCCCGATTTCAATAATTCTATCAACTCATCTTTAATATCGGGATAAATTATAAGATCTCCTAGTTTATCATGCAGAAAAAAATCAAAATCTACAACCCTTTTGTCAGCGCCAAGTTTCAGGACATCTGTATCCTTGGCACTGATTGAAAATGTTGGTTGAATTATTTGCTCGTCTCTACCCTTTATTGCTTCAACAACAAATAAGAGCTCTCCAATTTCGACATCAATACTCAGCTCTTCGGATAATTCTCTCTTCAAAGCATCCTGCGTAGATTCACCAAGTTGAACTCTTCCACCAGGGAGCAGCCAGTAATTCTTCCCCCTCTTTCGATGCTTAACGAGAAGAATTGCACCCCCTTTAAGTAATACACCCGCGACTCTGACCCTCATATGGATAATTTCGACTTTATGAGTTGTTTTGCTAATAATTTTATCTTATACTTAGTATCTGTATAACATATAGTTTCATCAATAAAAAATTAAGTAATAGAGAGTGTTAGCCATTATGATAAACGCTATACAGCATGTGGGAATAGGTGTGCAGAATAGAGATAGATCCTTTGAATTTTATAATAATGCTCTCGGTTTTTCTGTGCCTATGAGTAAATCGACAGATAATTGTGACGGTATGATTCAGTTAATTGGAAATGATGAGACGAGAAATGTTGTCATAGCCCTCAATCCTCATGGCGGTGCTCTTGTAGAGTTATTCCAATATGTTTCAAAAATCCCGGTACCAATACCTGAGGATGTCGACTTTACCTATAATGGATTTCTATACTACGGTTTAAAGGTGAAAAATGTCAAGAAATCACTTGATATTATCAAAAAACACGGCGGCAGCGCATTGACAGCCCCCATGGATTTTTCACCTATGAAAAACAGGGCCTGGAAAACGGCAGTGTTCAGAGACCTAGACGGCATATACGGTATTCTCATCGAGTATCCTGAAAGTAATGTGGGTTATGGAAACGGTATTTCAAGAATTGGCGGTATCGAATATACGGCAATAGGAGTGTCAAGTTTAAAGGATTCCATTGATTTTTTCTCAAAAATTCTCGGCTACGACTACATACTTTATACGTATGAGGGAAGCTGCAGTGAATGGGATATCCTATTTGGAAAAGGAAGAAAGATAAAGAGGGCACTTCTAAAGAAATCAAACAAAGCTACAGGGAAGTTCAAACACTTTCTCCGGGGGGGCATGATAGAGCTCATCGAGGTAGAGGGAAGCAAAAAAAAGCATAATTTTAATGGAAGAAAGTGGGGCGATATCGGTCTTATGGAACTCTGCTTCGATGTGACGGATATCTACGCTACTCTAACAGAAATAAATAATAAGGGTGTCAAAACAGCTATTGACCCCTATAGTAAAGACCTGGGCCTCGGTACCCATGCCACATTCGCCTACATTCGCGACCCAGACGGCTCACTGCTCGAGTTTGCAGAAATAAGCAAACTCCCCGTTAACTACTTTTTTATACGTACTCTTGTCAATCCCTTTATCATTGGCATTGCAAAAAAAATGAAGCTGCTTAAGTAACTACCTTAGCAAAGCGCTTCATGCCTTCCACAACATTCTCCATTGATGTGGCGAAAGAAATCCGGATGTAGCCATCAGCACCAAACGCTTTTCCCGGAACAACAGCTATCTTTCCCTCTTCGAGTAGATAATAAGCCAGGTCCACCGAATTTTTGATTTCCCTCTCGTTATAAGAGCGCCCAAGGAGTCGATGAACATTGGGGAAGACATAAAAAGCCCCGCCAGGATTGGTGCACGTAACGCCTTCAATTTTGTTGAGCTCAGCTACAATATATTCCTTTCTTTTCTTGAACTCTGCCACCCAACCCTCGATAAAGCTGTTGTCCTGCCCCAAACCGGCGAGGCTAGCCCACTGTGAAATAGAAGTTGGATTTCCAGAAGTATGTCCCTGAAGCTTGTTCACAGCTGCAATTATTTCTTTTGGTCCAGCGGTATACCCAATTCTCCACCCCGTCATTGAATAGGCCTTGGACATGCCGTTTATAACCACTGTTTTTTGTTTCATCTTTTCCGAATAGGAGGCAATACTCACGTGTTCATTTCCGTCGTAAAGAATTTTTTCGTAGATCTCATCTGAAACAACGATGATATCCGTCTCTTCGAGAACTCTGGCAATAGCAAATATCTCATCATGGTTATATACAGCGCCGGTGGGGTTACAGGGCGAATTGAGCAGTAAGACCTTTGTTCTCCTCCCCATAGTTTTTTTCAGCTCAGCTGAACTGATTTTAAATCCATTTTCTTCAGTTGTTGGGATAAAAACTGGTTCAGCTCCGCATATTCGAACCATTTCTGAATAACTGACCCAATAAGGTGCCGGGATGATCACTTCATCCCCTTCTTCGACGAGTACTGCCAGAGTATTGAAAACCGAATGTTTTGCTCCACAGTTTATTGAAATTTCGGAGGTTTCATACGAAAGTTTGTTATCGGTCTTGAATTTCTGCACTACAAGATCTTTTAATTCGTTTATGCCGCTTGCCGGTGTATAATAGGTCTTGTTATCATCAATCGCCTTTTTTCCCGCAATCTTTATATGGTCTGGTGTGGGAAAATCTGGTTCACCTGCGGCAAAGCTAATAACATCGATTCCCTGAGCTTTCATCTGCTTTGCTTTCGTGTTCATTGCAAGCGTAAGCGATGGCGATATATTACTTCTCTTTGCCAATTTCATCTTACGGTCCTCATGTGAGATTATTTAAAAATACCCTTTGTTCCAGAGTTAAATAGTAACTGACACCCCGACATATATCTTGTTGAAAGTATTTTACTTCTTGATCACAGGTTAGTCAAACTGAAAGCGGACAAATATTTGAGTGGAGTTCTCCTCCAACAGAAGAAGCTCCTATAGGTACCACTCAATAGCAAAGAGCGTGTACATACCGAGCTCTACGGTGTCTGCTCCCGTGGTTAGAATCGGATTTAATTCAAAAATAATTTCTATATCACGTATCGAATATGTGTAGCTCAAATAGAACTCAGTATCTCCAAGGTCAGGTTGTTGATACAGATCCAGATTTAAAGAGACACCTGCGCCGAGTATACTTAGTTTGCCTAAATTGTATTCATATGCGAGGCTGAGAATGCTGTCAATTTTAAATGTGGGAGTATAACCGTAATCAAGCTCCACTTCATACCAGAATTCGAAAAGATCATGGCCAACAATACTGTATAGATATCCTGCAAAATCGCTGGTTCCAAGTTCAAGCGTATTGTTGTTTCCCACTTCGAACTCGAACTCCCCGGCTGAGAATGAATATCCTTCATACAACTCGATGGCTCCGATATCAGCCGTTAAAAGTAGTGGAACCTCCCATGAGATACCGAAACCAAACCCTTTATCTCCGATTGTAGTATTAATATATGGAAGTGCGTAAAACTCGAAGTCAGATTCGGAAAGTATGTCGCCTGCTTCCAACTCCATGCCCACGGTTAGCTCCAGCGGTTCTCCCAACAGTTGTACTGCAACCATTAACAGGAAGATAATGAGCGCTACCACATAAATTATTCTTACCATAAAATCGCGCTTGTCTACTCGGTTGTAATCAAAACGAGTTCCTGCTGTCTTCATCCGCCAGAGCCAATATGATTAATACAATATCGATATACAAAATATGGGCTGTAGAGATAACCAAAACATTGTCCGGAAATTAAACTTTGGTAATCTTCGGTGCGTCAAGTTTGTAGAATCAAGAACGCGGCAATAGAACGGTAAAGGTACTTCCTTTGCCAGGTTTGCTCTTAACCGTGATTTTTCCGTCATGAGCCCGGACAATTGAGTATACCAGACTGAGGCCAAGTCCGTTTCCGGACTCACTCCGGCTTGAGTCTCCGCGGTAAAAACGTTTGAAGATGTACGGGAGAACCCTGTTATCCATACCTTGCCCGGAATCCGAAACCGAAACCAGTACTCTATTTTCCATCTCATCAACAGCTATACGAACCCTTCCGCCCTGTGGAGTGTACTTGATAGCGTTGTCAAGGAGATTTGAGATTGCCCTTTGCAGCCGAACAACATCGCCTGTTGTATAAAGTGGTTCGGTTTGAACCGCAGTTTCAAGAGAAACACCTTTGTCCTCTGCAACTGGCTGAAAGATTTCATAGGCTTCATGAACAACGCTTACAAGATTTACAGGTGTTTTTGCATATTCTGCAAGGCCGGAATCTGTTTCTGCAATCTCAAGCATGGTGGCTATCATTCCAATGAGTCGATCGCACTCCTCAACTACCAAACCTGCCATTTTTTGGTACTCTTCGATATTCTGCTTACCCGTTATAGCAGTCTCGGCAGTTCCCCGTATTCTTGTGATGGGGCTTCGTAGATCATGAGCTATGTTGTCAGTAACTTCTTTAAGCTCCAGTATAAGCATCTGGATTTTTTCAATCATCGAATTAAAAGTAACAATTAAATTTTTTATTTCGGTACCCTCTTTTTCTTCAAGGGGGATCCTGTGCTGTAAATTCCCTCTGCTGATACGGTCTGCTGTTTGGGTAACTCTTTTAACACCGGCCATCGCGCGATGTGCAATCAGCCATCCCAGGAAGCTTCCTACAATAACCATGAACCCTATTGCTACACCGAAAATATTTCTATATTGCGCAATTAAAGCCGCATCGTCCTCAAGAGAAATTCCTATTTGAACTATATTCTCATTGAATATTTTCTTGTAAATTATACGGACTTTTGATGTCTTGTTCAGTACTGACTGTGTTTTATACAACACCTGGCCTTTCGAGAGGGTTGAAATTTCATCCGGTCTAAAATTTATGCCCTTCCATAGACTCAGGTCAGATTCAGCCAAATTCTCCAATTTTGAATTCATCATTAATAGAAAAACCTTATCGATACCTTCATCCTCACCTTCCTGTTCTGCTACAGCACGGAATTCCTCTAAGCCTGATATTTTATACTGTTCCTCCAATTCATCGACATTTTCCGACAACTCCTCATCAACACGATGCATAAGATTCGATCGAATGACCATATAGACAACCACGAAAACAGTTAACGATACGGCAACAAACAACAACATGTTCGAGAAAGTAAGGCGAAATGTAAGAGATTGTAGCACCCTACTTTTTTTCCTTGATAACATAACCAACACCCCGAATTGTATGAATGAGTTTTGTCTGAAAGGGACGATCAACCTTATCACGTAATCGGCACATTCTTGCTTCCACAACATTTGTCTGCGGATCAAAATTATAGTTCCAAACATGTTCCATGATCATCGTTTTTGAAACTACTATTTCCCTATTGCGCACCAGATATTCGAGCAGAGCAAACTCCAGTGGCTGGAGTTCAATATCTACTCCTGATCGATTTACATTACGTTTGAGCAGATCAATGGTGAGGTCTCCCACAGTCAGGCTCGTCGGCTCTGCTACGGCGTTCGCCCTCCTAATCAATGCCTGAATACGGACAAGCAGCTCCGAGAAGGCAAATGGTTTTACCATGTAATCATCACCACCGGAACGAAGACCTTTTATCCTATCATCAAGGGATCTTTTTGCACTTAATATGAGAACCGGGGTCAAAATCTTCTTTTTGCGAAGTTCGTTGATAAGAGTCAGGCCATCGAGTTTTGGCAACATGATATCAATGACCGCTGCATCATAGGGTTCGAATAGTGCTCTGTGGAGTCCATCCTCCCCGTTTGTTTCGCGATCGACTATATATCCAGCTTGTTTGAGACCTTTTTCAATAAATGATGCAGTGCCGGTATCATCTTCCACGATAAGGATTTTCATATTATTATCTCTTAAAGGCAAGATCGAGCCAGATCTTGATTTCATCACCAGGCATGAGGATTGAGTTAAAGGTCATGCCGTTGACCCAGAGCAGGGTTTCTATGTTCAAATTAAACCTTCTAGCAATTTCCCAGAGAGTATCACCCTGTCGAATGATATAGTTAATTTCTTGTGTCTTTAATCCTTTTACTGGAGATCTGGGAATCTTATCAAGTTATTCTACTCCTTC
>CAYFYU010000099.1:0-9917 GCA_964347455.1 uncultured Spirochaetota bacterium
CCGAAGGTGCTGTCAAGTACCGAAGGTGCTGTCAAGTACCGAAGGTGCTGTCAAGGATGGAGTCCTAAGCATAGTGCATCCTTTAATTGACGCTCAACGGCAGGAAAAAGCTATCATATACGAGCGAAAGAAGGAGATACTGAGCATTTTAATCCTTCTCGTATCTGCAGGTTATCTTATTCTGTTTTATACTTCGGGCCTTTCAGGGAAAGCAGCGCAGTTTGCAGCAACCCGCTCTTTGCCCGTTGCACTGGTGCTTTACTTGCTGTTTTATTTCCCTCTCCTCATCTTAAATTTTCCGATTTCCCTATTGAGGGATCACATTGTTGAAAAGAGGTTCGGATTGTCCACGCAGCGTACAGGATCCTGGCTCTTGGATTATGTGAAGGGCTTTTCGCTTGGATGCATTCTTGGATTTCCTCTAATCTTTCTCCTCTTCTATCTCTTTAGTCGTACACCACAGACCTGGTGGGTTTTTGGAGTTTGCATCTACTTTGTATTTCAGCTGATCATGACCATTCTCTTTCCTGTACTCTTACTGCCCATATTTTTCAAGCAGCAACCAGTAAAGGATAAGAGTCTCTCCAAAAAGATAGGTGAGCTCTTCAAAAATACTGGGATAAGGATTGCAGGAATTTACTCCTTCAATCTGAGCTCCCGGACGAAAAAGGAGAATGCCATTCTCGCCGGATTGTGGAAGACGCGGCGGGTACTGCTCGCCGACACCTTGCTGCTCAATCGAGGGCCGGAAGAGATTTTACTTGTGGTAGCCCATGAAATCGGTCACCATGTAAAGAGCCATCTGATAAAGCTTTCTCTGCTGGGATTGTGTACATCGATGGTGCTCTTTTTTGCGTTACATAGAATCATGGTAATGTTTGAGGGGTTTCCCAGTGATTTTGGATTGACACTAAGCCTGTTTCCCCTCCTTATACTCTTTTCGGGAGTGATCTCTTTTCCAATCAGGGTGTTGGTACATATGTATGTGAGAAGAGAGGAGCGTGAAGCTGACAGAATCGCTTTGGATCTAACCCATAACTCCCATGCATTCATTGAGCTCATGGCCGGTTTGGCCAATACGAACCTTGCGGTTGCCTACCCGAAGAAGCTAAAAGTATTTTTTACCTATAACCATCCACCGATAGGACAGAGAATTGAATTTGCCGAAGGTCTCGCAGAGAACGAAGGTCTCGCAGAGAACGAAGGTGTTGTCAAGGGCTGAAAATTACTCACGATGATTCTCCTAACGGACTAACAAAAGGATTTTACCCTGCAGTACAACTATAATTTATTTATTAAGCCCGCAATGTAGCCGGCCCCGAATCCGTTGTCTATGTTAACCACCGATACCCCAGCCGCGCAACTGTTGAGCATGGCGAGCAGTGCCGATAATCCGCCAAAACTGGCACCGTATCCAACGCTTGTGGGAACTGCTATTACCGGTTTAGAGATCAAACCGCCAATGACGCTTGCAAGGGCCCCCTCCATGCCCGCTACAACGACCGTAACTTTTGCAGCTTTTATCCTATCCAGCCTGTCTAGCAGTCTGTGGATACCCGCAACACCAACATCGTTGATCCTCTCGACCCTGTTATCAAAGAACTCGGCAGTTACACAGGCCTCTTCCGCAACAGGAATGTCTGATGTTCCAGCAGTCACCACTGCGATGTAGGTGTCCGTTGGCTTCTTCTCCTTTCTCTTTATGGTTACGGTGCGGGCTACAGGATTGAATATTACCTTGGGATCTATCGTTTTTATCCCCCTGTAAACCTCCTGGTTTGCACGTGTTGCCAGAATATCGCTTCCCTGATCATACATATACCGGGCTATTTCGGCAACCTGCTGTGGGGTCTTCCCCTCACAGTAAATAACCTCAGGATAGCCCACCCGCATCTGTCTCTGATTGTCGATTGTGGCATACCCAAGGTCTTTTGAGAGGAATTCCCTTATGCTTTCCATGGCATCCTGGATTGGAGTTTTTCCCTTTTGCACTGATTCGAGTAGATTCTGCAGAGCCTGCATATCCATCTATCTTCCTGCCTTTCTATTCAATAAATATTGTCTGTGCCAGTATCTTTCAAATTAACCAACATTGTAATGCAAGAATACTTCTTTTTCTGTGTATGCAGCGCAAATTCATTTACCGATGATCTATTAAAGAATGTATTTTATTATATGAGTGAATATGACGAATGAGTTCGTGTAACGGAGGAAGAAAGATCTATGAAAACGACCATATCATGTCTTGCCTATAATAAACCCGGAGTACTGGCTAAAATCGCCTCGACATTCGCTCAGGAAGGGATAAACATATATTCACTGGCTGCTGGAGAGGTTGAAGAGGAGGAAAAATCACGGATGACAATAATCGTTGATGCTGATCCGGATACTGTTCGTAAAGCGGAAAAACACCTTAACAAGATCGATGATGTGATAATGCTCCATGATTTCAGCCAGGAGGAACTCATAGCAATGGAGCTCCTCCTGATAAAAGTTAGGATAAAACCGAAGAATATTCCGCAGATTCTCCAGATTGCAGAATTGTTTAATGCTCAGGTTATTGCGGTATCGAACGCTGAAATGGTTCTGGCACTTCCATCGGAGGAGAAAAGGATAAACGGAATGGTCCAAATGCTCAAACCCCTGGGTATTACAGAAATGTCACGATCCGGAAGTATTGCAGTTACCTCACCTGAATAGAATCCGAAGGTCCTGCCAAGGGCCGAAGGTCCTGCCAAGGGCCGAAGGTCCTGTCAAGGGAGGAAGTTCAATTGCGAAAAAGCGGTGATCTCTACAATATGGAGAAACTTCTCGATCGATGTACGCTCCTTCATCCAGCTCGACTTGTTATTGCCCGTCCCTATGATGAAGCATCTCTGCGTTCAATTAGGGTCGCTCTGGATAGGGGATTTGTCTTGCCGACTCTCATCGGCAGTGCCCGGAAAATCAGAAATGCCTGTGTCCATTTCGGGATTCAAACTCGGGGAATGGAAATCACTGACGTGGAAGAGGAACGTATACTCGAGGCTTCAGCCTCGTTTATCACAGATGGCAGGGCTGATCTTATCATGAAAGGAATGGTTGGCACCGGTAATTTCATCCATGTGCTTCTCGATCCACGATGGAGAATAAGGACCGAAGAGATACTGACCCATGTAGGCATGTTTGAAATACCCCATACGGGGCGTGTATTTCTCCTTTCCGATGCAGGGATAAATATTTATCCTAATTTTACAAGAAAGATTGCAATTGTGCTGAACGCTGTAATAGCCGCGAGAAGGCTGGGGATAAAAAACCCAAAGGTTGCCATGCTCGCTGCAGTCGAGAAAGTACAGTTGCCTGCTATGCCTGCGACACTTGATGCATTCTTAATGAAGAAATATTCTGAGACCGGATACTTTGGGGAATGTGAAATAGACGGACCCTTCGCCTTCGACAATGCCATTGATCCGGAAAAAGCGAAAACAAAGGGTATAGGTGGCAAAGTTGCTGGAAATGCCAACATAATTATCGTGCCAAATATCGAAACGGGAAATGTTGTCTGGAAATCGATAACCAGTTTGCAGCACAAAGACGCAGCTGGTGTTGTAGTTGGAGGACGCTGCCCGATTGTTGTCCCCTCACGTTCTGATGATTACAAAACAAAGCTGAAATCCATACAGTTTGCCCGGTTGCTCATGAAATAGAAAAAACGATTGCTGTGAAATAATATTCTCACTATATTTGGAAAAACCTATGCAGGAAAAAGCATGATATATCTTGCTAATGTGGTAAGGCTTCTATTTTCAATCTACATAATACTCTTATTCATCAGGGTATTTTTTACCTTGATCCGTCCGCATATGTTCAACCCGATAGTTCGTTTCGTGTACAGGCTCACGGATCCCTATTTAAAGATCTTTGCAGGTCTCAGGTTCATGAAGATAGGGGCAATTGACATATCACCGCTTCTGGCCTTCTACCTGCTGTATCTTCTTCAGGAACTGTGTTACAACGTGATACTTCGGGGCCATATTTCACCCGAATTTTTGGTAACCCTCGTATTGACTTTGTTGTTTCGTTTTATATATTTCATCTTTTTCATTTTTATGATTGCCGTTGGCCTTCGGCTTATATTTGACATCGCGCGAATCCAATCGAATAATTTTTTTGTTACCTCTGTGTATGCAATTTCCGAGCCGGCAATAAGACCGGTTAGGAATATACTACGGGTGAGGAGCGAAGGCTTTTTCGATATAGCAACACCACTCTCTCTGGTGATTATAATAGTGTTTCGTTATTTCATTTTACCCAGGATACTGAAGCTTATCTTAATGCTCCTTGGCGGCAGTAATTTTTAAAAAGATGAGATGATGCGCCGAAGGTTCTGTTATGGGCCGAAGGTCCTGTCAGGGATGGAGGAAATTTTCGTGTATAAAAGGGGTGAACTCGAACAGAAATACCAAGCCCTTGAAAAGGAGCTTTTAGATCCCGCAGTAGCGTCTAATAAGGAAAAATATGTCCAACTGACCAAGGAATTCACAAAAATCGGAAAGATTATCAACGAAGAAAAAAAATTACAGCAGATTGACTCCGACATAGAGGAATTTAAACAGTTGCTCATTGGGGCAGACGATGAAGGTATGCGGGGAGAAATAAATGATGAAATTGAACGATTGATACGGGTACGGCGTGAAACGGAACAGAAGATTCTTCTCGCGCTGTTCCCTTCCGATCCGTTGAGTGGCAAGAACATTATAATGGAGATTCGGGCAGGTACCGGAGGGGATGAGGCTGCCCTTTTTGCTTCCGACCTTTTCAGAATGTACAGTCGTTATTGCGAGAGGAATAACTGGCAGGTTGAAATACTGAGCAGTAACGAGACCGGTGTAGGGGGATTCAAGGAGATCATATTCAGTATATCAGGCAAGGGTGTCTACAAGAATCTAAAGTTTGAGAAGGGAGTACACCGCGTTCAGCGAATACCAATCACTGAATCGGGCGGCAGGATTCATACATCTGCGGTTACTGTTGCCGTACTCCCCGAACCTGAGGAGACCGATATCGAGATATCGGCTGAAGATTTGAGGATCGACGTTTTCAGGGCGAGGGGGCATGGGGGGCAGCACGTAAACACGACGGATTCCGCCGTAAGAATAACACATCTTCCAACAGGTGTAGTTGTAACATGCCAGGATGAAAAATCTCAGCTCAAGAACAAGGAGAAGGCTCTAAAAGTTCTCAGAGCGCGCTTATTCAACAGAGCGGAAAATGAAAGAAAGAATGCAGAGGCGGCGGATCGAAAAAATCAGGTTGGTTCGGGAGACCGCTCCGAGCGAGTAAGAACCTATAACTTTCCACAGAATCGTATTACCGATCACCGTATAGGCCTCACACTCTATAAACTCGA
The DNA here is from genome assembly GCA_964347455.1 of uncultured Spirochaetota bacterium. GTDB lineage: Bacteria > Spirochaetota > B62-G9 > B62-G9 > DRHN01 > JAGLSF01. The sequence continues at coordinate 5,390 of CAYFYU010000099.1, forward strand.
TCTCATTATGGATGGAGATATTGAGGAACTCATTATGGCGCTGGCCGAATCTGAGGCACGGGAGCGAATTACTTTGGGAAAAATAGAGTGAAGAAATCGATTAGAGACGTTATGCTTGAGACGTATCCGAAGCTTTCTTGTATTGACACACAGATGCTTCTAGGTTTTGCACTACAAAAGAGCAGGGAGTTTCTCTTCACCTATCCAGAATGGGAGATACCGTCTCTCAAGCTGAAGCGATGGGAGCGAATTAAGCAGAGGCGGCTGGGTGGTGAACCTGCGGCGTATATTACCGGTTGCAAGGAGTTTTATGGCCTTTCCTTCAGGGTCAACACTTCCACTCTCATCCCCCGTCCTGAATCGGAAATACTCGTCGAGGAAGTTATCAAACGAAGCCCGTATCGAGTTTTAGATATTGGTACTGGTTCAGGCTGCCTCGCTGTGGCGATCGCCTATCACTTGGAACACAGCAAGGTGATGGCCATTGATATCAGCAGGAGGGCGTTACGTGTTGCCCGGGAAAATAGCCGACGGCTGCTCGGTCCGAATCGGGTTGCATTTAAGAGAAGCAATTATTTCGCAGCTCTTCCATCGATACGATTCGATGTGATTGTTTCCAATCCACCCTATATAAGAACACCAGGGTTCAAAGACCTTGCGAAAGATGTAACTGAATATGAGCCGCGATTGGCGATGGATGCAGGCGAGGATGGCGTGGAATCCTATCGTGTTATTTTTAGAGACGGGAAGGATTTTCTCTCTTCAGGTGGATCACTTATTCTTGAAATTACACCAGAGCTCACTGCATCGGTTCAGGGACTGGCCGTTCGCTACGGATACAGAGAGGAGAAAATAGCGAAGGATCTTTCCCGAAGGGATCGTATGATCGTTTTGAGTGTATGATATTGATTATTTGGTAGAATTATGGAAAAGGTTGTTCCAGAAATAGATGATTTCATTGAGGTACGGCGCTTTACCCGGGGTGATATCGTACGTATAAAAAAGGCGCTCCAGTTTGCGATCAGAGCTCATGAAAATCAGCAGAGGCTTTCCGGCGATCCCTTTATCACCCATCCTGTTAATGTCTCAAAGATGCTTTTCGATATGGGTTTCGATGCTGACGTCATTATGGCAGGGCTTCTTCATGATACAGTCGAGGATACGGGAATAACCCTATCAGATTTGAGGGATGAATTTGGAGATGAGGTTGCCGATCTTGTGGACGGCGTCACAAAGATTTCCAGGATTCGGTCTGAAAATATAAAACAGCGCCAGGCTGACAATATCCGAAAAATGCTCCTCTCAATGGTTAATGATATTCGCATTATTCTTATCAAGCTTGCTGATAAGATACATAATATGAGAACCCTCGAGTACCTTGACAGGGAGAGGGCGTTGCGGATTGCCCGTGAAACACTGGATATTTATGCCCCTCTTGCGGGGCGGCTCGGAATGGCGCGAATAAAGGTGGAGCTCGAAGATCTCGCATTGAAAAATCTCGAGCCGGAGATATATGAAGATATAAAAAAATACATTTTTCAAAAAAGGAGGTTCCGAGAAAAGTATATAGAAAAAGTAAAGAAGATCTTACAAAAGGAGTTTGTCAATTACGGGATAAGTGGTGTAATCTATGGTCGGGTGAAACACTTCTACAGTATATACAATAAGATGAAGGAGAAGGATAAACCCTTTGATGAGATATTTGACCTGTTCGCGATCAGAATAATAACCCAATCTGTAAAGGAGTGTTACGAGATACTGGGTATCGTTCATAAACTATGGATGCCTGTACGTGGTCGTTTCAAGGATTACATTGCCATGCCCAAATCGAATATGTATCAGTCACTGCACACAACCGTTGTCGGACCCGAAGGAAAGTCTCTGGAAGTTCAGATAAGAACTGGCGAGATGGATCTTATTGCCGAGGAGGGAATAGCGGCACACTGGGCTTACAAGGAGAAACGATCCAGGAGCAGGGGGGTAGAGCGGGAGCTGAAGTGGCTGAATAAGCTGAAAAACTGGAAGGAGAATCTGAATAATCCTGCAGGTTTCATGGAAGATGTGCAGAAAGATCTACTCATGGATGAAATTTACGTCTTCTCTCCAAAAGGCGATGTTATCGAGCTCCCAGTTGGTTCGACTCCCATCGATTTTGCCTTCAAGATTCATACGGAAGTTGGGAACCACTGTATCGGGGCGAAAGTGAACGGCCGAATTGTTCCTTTACGGAAACCACTGCACAGCTGTGAGGTCGTAGAAATACTGACGTCAAAAAATGGAAGACCCAGCCGTGAGTGGCTCGATGTGGTGAGAACTTCCCGTGCCCGGCATAAGATACGGGTATACTTGAGCAAACTCGATACCACCAAGGAAGAGGAGAAGCGGGATGACTCCGACAAGAATACTCAGGATAAAAAGAAAAGGCTGACCCGGCCATCGAAGGGGAGGAGGGAAGCACGTGATTACCGTCTGGTTGCCGATGGAGAGAAAAATGTCCAGATAAACCTCGCCAGGTGCTGCAACCCTCATCCCGGAGATGAGATTGTGGGATATATAACAAGGGGTAAAGGGATTACCGTTCATCGGGCAAACTGCAAGAATCTTGGAGCGATCAGGGACTATCAGAAAAGAATGATCTCCGTTGAGTGGGAAGAAAAGGCCAAAAAGGTGTTCGATCTTGCAATTAACGCCCGAGATCGCTCGGGACTGCTTATGGATATATCTACCGCAATTGCGGGTTCGAATGCAAATATTGTAGAGCTCCATTTAAAAGCCGGACACGATGGGTATGTAAGAGCTGACTGTCGAATACAGGTGATGGACGAAGAACAGTTGCGCATAATCCTTCATTCTCTTAAGGGCCTACCGGAAGTTACTTCGTTGGAGTGGAAATAACGAGCAATATCCTACCGTTAATACTCTCAAGCAAAACCAGCATTTAAGAAAAAGAAATTCCATTTCCCTTTCGCCGGCCTTTCAATATTCCTCGTTTATTTCATACTTATATCTATCGAGTTTATTGAAATTCTGCATGTGCCTATTTATAAAAAAAAAGAAAAAAAAGTAAAAAAAGTTGTTGACAATATACTAAATCCTTATACTATTTATCTAAATTGTGGGGAAAAGTGGGTAAATTGCCCATATTGTGGTATAATTAAGAGTGTAACAACATTGTGGCAATTGGTTCGGTTAGGATGTTTATCGGAGAATATCGACATACACTGGATGAGAAGGGACGCATCGCCATACCTGCCAAACTCAGATTCTCAAAAATAGGCGAAGAAGAGTACTGGGTAGCCACAAAGGGCTTTGATCACTGCCTGTTTGTCTATCCGAAGGATGAATGGACAGCGATCGTTGAGAAGATAAACGAACGTTTGACCCTTACCAAGAAGGAAGATCGATCATTTTTGCGGATGTTTATATCGCCCGCAAACGAGCAGGCGGTTGATAAGCAGGGAAGAATAGCGATTTCTCAGAGTCTCCGGGAATACGCGAATATCATAAGGGACGTTGTTGTGCTCGGTGCTATAAAGAGAATCGAAATCTGGAGTGAGGAAAACTGGAATCGATACAGGGAAGAGAATGAAAAGAGCTTTGATGCTCTCGGAGAAAAGATTGCAGACTTAGGTCTCTAGGAGGGACAATGTTTGCACACAATCCGGTCATGCTTGACCAGGTACTCCTGTTTATGGATATCCGGCGTGATGACAGGATCGTTGACTGCACCCTTGGTGAAGGGGGGCATTCTCTGCGCTTTCTTGAGCATGTGGAAGAAGGAAAGCTTCTCGGTATAGAACAGGATGCAGAAATATTGCGCAGAGCAGAGGAGCGGCTGAAGGATTTTCATGACAATTTTATTCCTGTACGGGATAACTTTTCAAATCTGAAAAGTATAGTCCATAAAAGAATTGGCAAGAGTATTGACAAGATATTCTTCGACCTGGGTATTTCGATGTTTCACTATAAAGAGAGTGGAAGAGGGTTTTCATTCACCCTAGAGGAGCCGCTCGACATGCGGCTCGATCAGTCAAAACCGTTGAGCGCAGAGGATGTGATAAATAAGTTTACCCGGAAAAAACTTTCTGAAATCATTTGGGCCTACGGTGAGGAGAAATTTTCCGGCCGCATTGCTCACTGTATAGTGGGTGAGCGGGCTAAAAAACCAATTACAACATCAACCCAGCTCGCCGATATAGTTATGAGAGCGATACCAAAAAAGTTTTGGCCCCGTAATATACACCCGGCGACCAAAACTTTCCAAGCGATCCGAATTTTCGTCAACGATGAGATTGATATTTTGGAACGTGCGCTCCGCGATGGCATAGAGCTCTTGAGACCCGGAGGACGCATCTGCGTAATAAGCTTTCATTCTCTTGAGGACAGGATCGTCAAGTCGGTATTCAAAGACCTGAACAGGGGGTGTCATTGTCCTCCCGATTTTCCCGTTTGTGTCTGTGGTGGCATGAGGGTGCTGAAGATCCTTACCAAGAAGCCCACTATCCCCGATGAGCATGAGGTCAGGGAG
>CAYFYU010000099.1:9927-14582 GCA_964347455.1 uncultured Spirochaetota bacterium
ATCGAGGGGTGCCCGCCTCCGATGTGCATTGAAATTGAACGGGTCTCTTTCAAGACTCAATAGAGAGGAAATGAAGTACAGTGCATAACATAAGAGATGAAAGCTCTTCGATCAATATGCGCATTGTAAAGCGACTGGTAAAGCTCACCTGTTTTATTGGTATCATATTTTTCCTCCTGTTCTGCATAACCTGGCAGAATATCCATATGTTCACATTGAACAAAAAAATCGAGGGATTAACACAGGTACGGAATGACCTCGAGAAGTCAATTTATCTGGAAAAGATGGAGCTGTCACACCTCAAATCAAGGGAACGAATAAGAAAGATTGCCTCTGAAGAGCTGGGAATGGTTCCGGTTACCTACCGTGATGTGAAGGTAATCGTTTATTAAGAGCGAATTACCGGCGCGATACTGCCGGTTGTATAAGGGTGGAAGGGGCAGATGCAGCGTGCGAAACTAGGGATGCTGCTAAGAGGGGTGCGCATCGATTATATCAGCAACCCGAATGCCCTTGATAAATTATTTATTAAATCGATATCAACCGATACACGTTCTTTGAAAAAAGATGATCTCTTTATCGCTATTGCCGGTGAGCAGTACAATGGTCACGATTATATCTGGGCTGCAATAAAGGGTGGTGCAGCGGGTGTCATTTTCGAATATGGAAAGATCAACGAGATACGGAAGCACATTGAGATTGCAAAAAAGGCCCTGTTCATCGGGCTTGCCGATACGCGAAAAACACTTGGTACTATCGCACGAAATTACCTTCAGACCTACAGTCTGCACAAAATTGCTCTTACCGGATCGGCAGGGAAGACAACGACCAAATCCTTGATCCATTCTGTACTATCTCAAAAGTACAGGGTGGTTTCGAGCATCGAGAGCTATAACAATGATATTGGAGTTCCAAAGACCATACTAAATATCGATAAGGACACAGAATTACTGGTTCAGGAATTGGGGACCAACCATCCGGGTGAAATTGAGTACCTAACCGGGATTGTGGAGCCCGATTGCGCTCTGGTAACCAACATAGGTCCCGCTCACATCGGTTTTTTTGGAAGCGAGGAAAATATCGCTCGGGAGAAAAAAAACGTATATGCAGTGCTGGACCGAGAGGGGATGGCCTTTTTAAATGCGGATGATAAATTTTTCGAGTTCTTCAAAAGAGGCCTTGAATCTCGTTACCAGAGCTTCGGACTTCAGGCAGGTGATCTGTATCCGGAGAAGATAGTTAATGTTGGTATCGATTACTCAGAGTTTGTTCTCAAAGGGAAGCATATATCGGCAAAAGTGCTTGGATTACACGGCATACGTAATGCAACCGCCGCAGCTTTGGTGGGACTGCATTTTGGTCTGACTATGGAGGAGATAAAGGAGGGTATTGAGCTTTATAGGGGAGAAGGGGGGAGAGGGGTTGTTCACAAACATGGAGGAAAAACCATAATTGATGAGAGTTACAATGCCAACCCTATTTCGGTCGGTGCTGCCCTTGATCATGTGGCGAAACTAACTATCCAGGGAAGAAAAATATTCGTGTTTGCGGATATGCTTGAACTTGGCGATCAGGCTACGTATTATCATCGATCGATTGCCTCCACGATACTGGAAAGTGGTTTTGATCTGATATTCACCTATGGAGAGCTGGCATTTATTACCGGCCAAACCTGTCGGGAGGGCGGACACAGAGGCGTACTGCAGTTTACCGATATTAATGAGCTCAGAGATAAGCTTGGGCAGGAGGTTCGAAAGGGAGACCTCATTCTTGTGAAGGGTTCACGAAGAATGAAGCTTGAAAGAGCGATTCGCGGTTTATGAGTGTATGATGTTCAGGCTAACCGTGAAGTGACTGGGAGGGGAACTTGTTTTTCTATTTCCTGTATCCTTTGTACGAAAAATTCTTTGCCTTCAACGTGTTCCGATATATCACCTTCAGGTCTGCGTATGCAACCGTCACTGCCCTGCTTATCTGTTTCATATTTGGACCACCCATTATAAAAAAATTAAGGCAGGTTGGAATCGGTGAAAAGGTGAGAGCATATACACCGAGCACGCATGAGAGGAAGGCCGGTACACCATCTATGGGTGGAGTCATAATTCTTCTGGCGATCCTCTCATCACTCATTCTCTGGGGAAATATAACAAATCGTTATACCATACTCGTCGGGGTCGTAACCTTTGGATACGGTGTGATAGGATTTCTCGATGACTACCTGAAATTTGTTAAAAAGAGTTCAAAGGGACTGCATGGGAAGTTTAAAATCTTCACCCAGATAATCATATCAACCGCAGCGACACTATTCATATTTTTTGAACCTGGAAGGAGCGTTGAGACAACACTTCTCTACGTGCCATTTGTTAACCGGCCCATTGCGGATATGTCATACCTCTACATTCCATTTGGTACAATTTTGTTGGTAGGAACATCTAATGCCGTAAACCTGACTGATGGTCTCGATGGACTCGCAATAGGTCTTATCATATTCGTTGCCGCCGCCTATGCAGGTCTCAGCTATCTTACTGGACATGTCAAGATCGCCGAATATCTTCGAATACCCTATATTCCCGACAGTGCCGAGCTTACGGTGTACTGCATGAGTGTACTGGGCGCAGGGGTGGGATTCTTGTGGTTTAATGCGCATCCTGCAGAGGTTTTCATGGGTGATACCGGTTCCCTCTCTCTTGGCGGTGCAATAGGTATCGTTTCCATGCTTATTAAAAAGGAGATTCTTCTCATCGTTATTGGGGGTGTATTTGTAGGTGAGGCTCTTTCAGTTATCATTCAGGTTTTTTCCTACAAGATATTTAAAAAAAGAGTCTTTTTGATGTCGCCTCTGCACCATCATTTTGAGCTGAAGGGCTGGTCTGAATCAAAGATAATAATCCGTTTCTGGATAGCGGGAGCAATGCTCGCACTTATTGCATTGAGTACTTTAAAAATACAGTGATCTGAGAAATGAAACCGGAAGTGATGCGTGATCAAAAGCTCTGGGTTTTACGACGGGAGAGGATAGGTGAGATCGACTATGTTCTGCTTTCCGTTATCCTGATCTTCTTTGGTCTGGGAATAGTCATGGTCTTCAGTGCCAGTATAAATGAGGGGATTAAGCTCGAAGATCCCATCTACTTCTTAAAGAGGCAGGTACTTTGGGTTGTTTTCTCCTACGTAGCCTGCGCACTTTTCATTTTTATTGATTACAGAATGTTGGAGCGTACGATAAAACTGCAAATTTGGGTAATTATCATCCTTCTCTTATTACTCTTTTTACCACCCCTGCGTGAAGCTGGAATTGTACATCCGTCCAGGCGTTGGTACCGTATCTTCTCTGCCGGTTTTCAGCCTTCAGAGTTCGCAAAGATCGTGCTTATTGTTTACCTTTCATCGGTTCTTTCGAAAAAAGGCAGGAGGATAAACGATTTCTACAGAGGGTTTCTACCGCCCTTTCTTGTTATATTGCTTATATCGTTTCTCGTCTTTCTCGAGCCGGACTTTTCCACCGCATTTCTGCTGGTTTTCATTTCCATTGTGATGTTTTTCATCGCAGGTATCCGCACCTTTTCGATACTGGCACTCGTTACCATTTCAATACCGGTGCTCTTTCTCATGATCGGTCATAAGAGCTACCGTAGAGAGCGAATTATGGGCTTTATCAATCCATGGGCGGATCCGACAAACAAGGGGTATCAAATAATTCAGTCTTTCAAGGCCTTTACACTTGGCGGCCTTACGGGTGTTGGGCTCGGAAGAAGTGTTCAGAAAATGAAGTATCTTCCAATCCCGCATACTGATTTTATTTTTGCAATTATTGCAGAGGAGCTCGGATATTTTGGCGTGCTGGGCATTATTTTTCTCTATATGCTACTCGCGTACAGGGGTTTCAAGATAGCATATTCGCAAAGTGAAAGCTTTGATTTCTACCTCTCATTCGGAATAACGTCTCTTATCATCTGGGAAGCCGTGTTCAATATTGCTGTTGTTACCGGCCTGCTTCCATCGACGGGAATCTCGCTACCCTTCTTGAGCTATGGAGGCTCCAGTCTCCTGACAAATTCAATACTGGTTGGAATTCTTCTAAGTATATCGAAGAACCGCAGTTATATAGAGCAGAATGTAGAAACGGAGTCGAATAGAGAACAATGATTAAAGAGTATGGGAAAACAACCCTTCGAATGAGAAAGATTATCAGGGCCATACTGATACCGCTGATCTGCTCTCTTTTCGTTTTATTGATGTTAAAGCTGGGGCTTGGACTGCTGGGGAAACCTGTACTCCCCTTGAAGACCGTACAGATTTTTGGAAATGAAAATGTTTCAGACCGCGAAATCCTAGCTCTGCTGGGACTTAACCGCAATACGTCGCTTCTCTTTTTAAAGGTTGACCCCATAGAGAAGCTTCTCATACAAGAAGAGAGAATCAAGAGGGCCCAGGTGATAAAAGTATACCCGGATACCTTGAGAATCCATATCTGGGAGAAAAAAAAGAGCGGTCTTGTTATTTATGGGGCTGATAGATACTGGCTGAGTAAAGATGGAGTCGTACTATCCCGTGCGGAGGACGGGCTCTATCCGGAATTCCCACTCATTACACTTTTTGGGAAAGATGACGATATTAAGATTGGACAACTGCTCCAAAACGTTATGGTAACGAAT
>CAYFYU010000100.1:0-14161 GCA_964347455.1 uncultured Spirochaetota bacterium
GCGGCTTTTTTTCGTATGTTTGCGAGCCCCAATTTATAAAAACTCCTATCAATTGGGGTAGAGGTCATCATGGTATGTGGGACCGAGGCTCTGGCGGTATGTGGAACAGGAGCAGTTATTTCAATAGTGACAAGGACAGGATCGGAATGATGCGGCGTGTCTTCAACTCCGGTAAAGGGTGGAAGATATAAGATTAATAATTTACAACATAACCTGTTAAAATAGGTTTAAGAAAAAAATAAGTGCAGTGAGTTTTTTAAAACTCACTGCACTTTTTTTGCCTTGTTTATAATGGATAGATAAGCAGAAAAATTTCGGTTGCAATTCTCGCAATTGAAAATTGGATCTGGAATTATTTCAAATGGATATGGAAAAATAAATATTGACTTTTAAAATGAATAATTGTAAAATACAATACCTTACCTGGGTAAGGCATATTATCATATACAACCAGAAATAGAAATAGGACAGATAATTATTATCTACGTTTGTTTGCGGAGAATCTGCGGATATATGCAGCGAATCATCCGTTCAGATAAAAAAATTTAATTTAAAGGTGGTAAATAGATGAAAACAATTATCAAAATCAGTTTGGTTGTCGTGATACTGGTGTTGTCTTCGTTAACGTCGGTGATTGGCGCTCCAAATAGTAACGCATCTCACATAGCTGTATGCGCCACAAAAATGGGTGGGCAGCATGTAGCTGCTTGCGCTCAGAGTATGGAAAGAGGCGTATCTGCCTGTGCGACAATGAAACCATGCCATAATAATTAATTGCTTTAATCTACCAAAAGTGTCCGATGGAAGGATTTGGCCGTCAAGGCTGCAAACTGAAGCGACATGTAGGATTGCGTAAATTATTTTTAAAAATTTAAAGAGTGGCATTAGTAATTCTTACTTAATAACCGGTTTAATTAAATTTTTATAATGCTGTCAACACTATGCCCTGAAACTGGAAACCATACCCATTATTTCATTGAGCTTAATCTTCTGGTATTCAGGTTTTCCATTGGTGAATGCTTCCAATACACAGGTTTTAAGATGATTATGAAAAATATTATCCTCGGCTTTGTGTAATGCAGCAATAACTGCTCTTGTCTGTGTAAGAACTTCGATACAATAGCGATCTTCTTGTAGCATTTTAACAATCCCTCGGACCTGGCCTTCAATCCGATGAAGCCTTTTTATAATATCTTTTTTGTGTCCATTTTTCATCGTTGCTGATTTGCCTCCCTAATATTTTTGTTTTTTACTAGAAAAATTTTATCAATAAACTGGCAGAGGCTTATAATAGAAGTGCTGACTAATGACATTCAGGATTGCGATTATTTAAATGAAGAGATGTAGTAATTGTGCCAGAAATCCGACGAAATTTGCTTCACTTCAACGTGATCGAAACCGGCCTCATTTAGTATATGTCTGGTTTTTTCTTCTCCCAAAACCGCTCCCAGTCCCTCACCATTCTGTGCCAAAGATACCGTCAAACAATGCATACATGAAAATGTATACATGAACGGACCCAGCGGGTGATCTAAGTTCTCTTCGACTCTGCTTGAAGCTGCGAATTCCGCCATCAAGAAAGTTCCGTCTCTCCGCAGTGCGTTAGCTATATGATGCAGAACTTTTCGTGGCCGTGCCAGAAGGTGAATGGAATCAAAAGCTGTAATGAAATCGAACTTTTTTATCTTTTTCAGCGCCTCTATGTCCTTTAATATAAATCGAGCATTGGATAATCCCAGCTGTTCAGCTTCTCTCTGCCCAGCTTTGATATCCTCAGCAGAAATATCATAACCTGTGAACCGGCATCTCGGAAATGCCGCTGCCAGTAGGTTGACTGCGTGGCCGCTGCCGCAGACAATATCCGCAACTTTGATGCCGTCCTGCTTGCGTTCAGTTAGAGTGGGAACGAGGGGGAGTACTTTTTTGATAACGATTTCACATATTTCTATTATCCAAAAATGATCCACGGGTTGAAAGATTATAAAAGTGGAGGATTGTATCCAATTATGAATAATGCTTTAAGCTGGATAAGGGAAAAGTTTGGAAATCGTATCAAATAGTTTGTAATTTCTTCAATTGAGTATAACCACGCCTAACTGAGTAAATTCCCTTTTATAAAGTTAATTGCCTGGCTATTTGCCGCGGTCACTTAAGACCTTTGAGTCGTTTCTGGAGCAATTGGATGGACCCTCAACTCGAATTAAATTCTCATTTTCGTTGTAATTTCTGGTATTTGTGGTATTTAGTATATACGGGGGTAAAGTTATGAGAAGAACGATAAAGCTGAGTAATATTTTCTTAGTATCATTCTCATTGGCCATACTAATACTTTCTTTTTCCTTGTTGTCCTGTCCCAACAGAATTAGTAACGAGCATCTGCTCCAGGCAAAGGATACAATCGGGCCAAAGGTTACCATTCTTTTACCTGAAGATGAGAGTCCCTATACGGAGATTGTGAATGTAATGGGTGTTGTTACAGATTCATCAACCGATTCGGGGAAGAGCGGGGAAATTAAATCACTGTACTGTTTGATCACAGGGTTTACAGGCTTATTGGAGAGTTCGGAAATTTCATTCGAACCGGATGGAACATTTGTATTCCAGTTTACAACCCTCGATATTGACGGTCCGATAGGGTTGACGGTAATAGCAGAAGATTGGAATAGTAATATTGGGGAAGATTCCATTACACTCGATGATCCGGGAAGTGATATACCGTCATTTACGGTAAAGCCAGGTAATAAAATGGTAGAGTTGAGCTGGAGCTCATTACCTGATGTTGATGAATACACCCTTTACTATACGAAAGATGGAACGCTGCCATCAGAAAACTACGGCGAAAAAATAGAGCATATCGTGTTTTCGTATTTTGCTGATAATCCTATGATTGTTGATCAACTAGTAAATGGTGCAATGCACGTTTTTCTGCTCGAAGCGCATGGTGTAGATGCGGGTAAGACGTGGCTTTCAGACTATAAAAGAGTAATTCCCTTGTCGTCAATGACCCTTGCACCGGTTATTAAGGGTGAATACATGCAGAACAGGGTAGCGTGGAACGCTATTTCAGGAACCGATGAATTCGAGGTCTGGAGGGCAACGGAAAGAAAAGGTGAATATGTAAATATATCGGGTAAATGGGAGGGTAATAGCTTCCAAGATAGCAACGTTGAAAAGGGCCGGGATTATTTTTATAGAATTAAACCTGCAGTCGAAGAAAATGATAAAAGTGAGGCGAACTCAGGAAAGATCTGTGCCTTTCCGTTGGTTGGGAGGGAAGATGTTGGGCGTTTCAACACCTGGGGTAGTTCTGAGTATGTAGTGTTGAAGGGGGACTATGCCTACGTTGCTGATAGTGGAGCCGGTCTTATAATAATTGATGTCTCAAATCCATCGAATCCCGCCATAGTCGGACAGTGGAATCCTGCGGGGCAGAATTTGGCCAGGGGCGTAGCGGTGAGTGGTAACTATGCCTACGTAGCCGATTATCAAGCTGGCCTCTGGGTGATTGACATTTCTAATCCGGCAATTCCCGCCGAGGTGGGGCACTGGGATCCTGCTGGACAGGTTAGTGCCTGGAGCGTAGCACTGAAAGGTGATTATGCATACGTGGCTGATCAGGATGCTGGTCTCTGGGTGGTTGACATCTCTGATCCGTCACAGCTTTCAAATCCTTTATTTACTGAATATTGGCAGTGGAACCCGGCAGGACAGGTCTGGTCCATAGATGTTGCGGTGCGTGGAGACTACGCCTATGTAGCTGGTACATCTGCTGGTCTCTGGGTGGTTGACATCTCTGATCCGTCGCAGCTTTCAAATCCTTTATTTACTGAATATTGGCAGTGGAATCCAGCAGGACATGATTCAGTCCGGGGCGTAGCACTGAGTGGAGACTATGCCTACGTGGCCGATGATGATGCCGGTCTCTGGGTAATCGACATCTCTATTCCTTCGAATCCAACAGATATCGGGCAGTGGGATTCGCCAGAACAATATTCTGCAAGGGACGTCGAAGTGGTTGGTGATTATGCCTATGTGGCTGATCATTACGCGGGTCTGTGGGTGATCGACATATCCGATCCAGTAAATCCCACCGATGAGATGCACTGGAATCCAGCAGGGCATGATTCTGCCCACGGTATAGCTGTTCGTGGAGACTACGCCTACGTTACTGATGGTGAGGCCGGTCTGTGGGTGATTGATATTTCAGGCCCATTGAATCCCACCGATGTAGGGCACTGGGATCCAGCACATGGTGCTACCAGAGATGTAGCGGTGAGTGGGAACTATGCCTACGTGGCCGATTATCAAGCTGGTCTCTGGGTGATTGATGTATCTGATCCATCGCAACTGTCAGATCCTCTTTTTAATAAATATTGGCAGTGGAATCCGGCAGGACAAGATATTGCCTGGAAAGTAGAGGTGAGTGGGGATTATGCCTACCTGGCAGATGAGACTGCTGGGCTCTGGGTGATTGATATCTCCGATCCATCGAACCCTATTGATGTGGGACAGTGGGATCCAGCTGGTCAAGACAGAAGTGTAGATGTAGCGGTGAATGGAAACTACGCCTATGTTGCTGATTATACAGGTGGACTATGGATTATTGACATCTCCGATCCGTTGAAACCCACCGATGTGGGCCATTGGGATCCCGGAGCACAGTATCTTGCCCAAGGTGTGGCAGTCAATGGGGATTATGCTTACGTGACTGATAATATTTATGGTTTCTGGGTGATTGATGTTTCCGATCCATCGATTCCCACAGATGTTGGGCAGTGGGACCCGGTAGCACATAATACTTCCTTAGGTATTACTGTGAATGGAGACTATGCCTATGTGGCGGATAATACTGCTGGTCTCTGGGTAGTTGATGTCTCTGATCCATCACAACTATCGAACCCTCTTTTTACCAGGTATTGGCAGTGGAATCCCGCAGGACAGTATTATTCCTACGGCGTAGCGGTGAGTGGAAACTATGCCTATGTGGCCGATGATAATGCTGGTCTCTGGGTTATAGAACTGTGGCATCAATAACAGTTAGTAAGGTTTAATTATTTATTAATCAAGGATTCGTAACCCAAATGCAGAGCTGATGTAAAAATGGAAACGGTTTGCCTTTAACTTTGTAAAAGATATGAACACAAAGGTACGGAATAAGACTCTTGATTCTATATTATTCTGTACCAGTAGTATTGGAATAATTGCAATAATCCCTATCATATATAAAGGAAAGCTTGATTGGATTGGCGCTTTTTTCCAGCTCTTTGTCACACTCTATTTTCTCAAAAAAAAATCTCCATTATTTGGACATTCATTATTTTTCTTGTTGCTATCCCTGATTTTACAGATCCCACTTACCCAATACATGTGGATTATTCACCTCCTGATAGCTAGTACCCTATATTTGATTATCCTATTTTCATTCAAATCATTAAAGAGATCGACAAATTGGCTACAGCCAGGTCATATTAACAAGACAATCCTATTCTGGATTATATATATTATTTGCCTTAGCTCTGCTGCTCTGATACTGTGGACAAGTATTATACATCCAACAACGGTAAACTATAAGGTGGAATATCCTAATTTAAATATACTCATTATTATACTCGGTATAATTGGGTTTTCTGTACTAAATGGTACACTAGAGGAATTTGTATTCAGAGGGATTTTTTTTAATGGGTTAGATAATATTTTTAATAGAACCATAATAACGATCTTTATACAGGCTGTATTTTTCGGATTATTACATTTTGAAGGATTTCCCGGAGGAGCTCTGGGAATTGGATTAAGCACCGGTTACGGTTTAGTACTGGGGATTCTGCGAAATAAATCGCATGGTCTCGTGGCTCCAATACTGGTTCATATCTTTACAGATATTACAATTGGTATAATTTTGTTGGAAGTAATCGGTAGAATATAGCTTACTCCGTATATGTCGTCAAAGATGCCATGTAACTAATTTCGATGCACTGAAGGTTTGTTATTTATGCTGTTTAGAAATTTTGAAATAAGAGTTATTAAATGTCGGCTGTAAAATAATGCAATATGGGAAAATATCATTAACATTTTTTATCTTTATTTTCTAGATAGTATAAAAGGCTCAGTTTTGTTTCGATTTTGTATGCGCATCAGGCCATCTATGTGATCCATAAATCTTTGTTTTATCATGGGATCAATTTCTAGTATCGAAACCCCCACTATATTTCCTTGAACGTTTCGTACTTCACCTGTAAAATCGAAAATCAAGTTGGCTGAGATCTCACTCCTAACACTCAATTTGTCGCCGATTATTAAAACCTGGTTTGTACGTAAAGCAATTCCATCTTCGGAAATATCCGTTATGAGTCCCTCACCGACAATATCTCCGAAAAGATACGTAGCTTTATATTCTACAGGGAGTCTTGTTTTACGAAAACCTGTTTTTAATTCTGTCAGTTTTAAAGCCTTATAATTTCAATTTGAATGAATGTTCGCTGAATTATAAGAACGCACAATCGTACACCTTTAATTTTAAGGCACTTTTACAATATTTCCAAAAAAACTTATGATTTCATTGATCCTTATTAAAATTGTCGAAGAAAAAGAACCTAAATCTTAATTTTTTGTAACCATTGCACATTACCTCCTTCTGGTTGTAAACTTCATCTTGTGTCTTCTGATGGTATTCTGGCATGTAACGAAAGATATCGATTTTCCATGCCTCTATGAACTCCATGATTCAGTTGATGGGGATCTTTCCGATTACCACCGTTACCAATTATGCAGTTGCTTTGTTATCAGTGAAAACAAGGGTAAATCCTATCAAAAGGAGAGACGAAAAATGAAACCCAGAACATTAGTTTTGGGGATTGTCTTATCATTCGTTGTATCCGTTATACTTACGGGCGATAAAATCACAATAGACCAAATTCTCGGTACTTGGGTAAACGCAGACTACAATTAAAAGGGTCAAATGGCAAAGGCAATTTGTAATCCAGACGATACACTCGAATTTTACAATAAGGAAACAGACACAGAACCGGCTTGGACAGCGAAAATACCAATAACAGAAAGCTGTAACGACAGTGATGGAAATCTCTGGATTAAGACCATTGCTGTCTGGAATGAAGATGGTTCTACTTACTACTTTTCATCGAAGTATAGCAATTCTGGAACAGTTTGGGAAATGGTTGCATCAGGAGTTGACTATCCTGATGAATTGAGTCCTATTGCTGGTAATCATTTGATTCTATACAGTAAATAAAAGTTTCAAGACAAACTCCTAAGGTTAATAAGTCGGAGAATATATTTGAAACGAATGTTAAAATGACCTTGGGTGATGAACATACGAGCTCTTATTCTAAAATCAATAGTGCAACACAATGTTGTTATAGGTCTACTAATCGCAGCAATTTTAGTAGCCGTTTCATGCGTGAGAACAGCAACGGTAATTGTTGAAAATCCCGGTAATTTTGTTTAATGGACCAGGTCAAATTACTACATAAAAGTTACATGAACCATTTTAAAATCACTCTTACGACTAATTTGTGATAATTGAGGAAGTAAATTCCTTTGAGGTTTTTTTGACAGTAAGTTATATTTTTTTAAATTACGAAAAGGTTAACCGTGTTAAATTGCATAATTGATATGGATGAGACATACATATGAATGATGAAAAGAAAGTTCGATTATATGATAAATTTCTCGATTTAAGTCAGTATATAGAAAAATTAAGAAAATTAAATAAAAGAAAAAGGGAGAAAATATTAATTGCTCTGAAGGATTTAATAATTAGTCATGATGATACATTATTTGATAAACATGTTCAGGAGTTTCCAATTACAGTGAAAAAAAGATGGTACGATAAAGATCCTTTTTCATGGATAGTTATCAATGCGCTGAAATATGCAGATTCAGAACTGCTCATTAAGCTATTTGATTATTTCGAGAAAAATTTAAAATAGCTTACCGGTTATGTGCCTCCAAAAGAGTGCCTTGATGGAGGTATTTATTAGATCCAATGAATCGATGAGGTTTTAAATGATGATATGGAGTTATTTAATATTATAAGTGTGATATTAACACCTGGTTATACACCTGGCAGCCAATCTATTCTAATTTCAACAATCGAAGGAATATACTGTTTACCAGGAGATAATGCATTTTTCTATGAGAATTTTGAAAAAAATATCCCGGTCGGTCATATTTATTCTCGTGCTGATTGGTTTAAATCGATGGATCGAATTAGAAGGTTGGCGGATCACATTCTGCCTAGTCACGATCCACGAATTTTTGAAAAGAAGCCTGCCACATTTCCATAAAATATTAGTTAGTGATTTTTGGTAACCCAAAAGTTGGTTCTCCACTGATGTATATTACCAGGTAGGATGTAGGGAAATTGGCAACACTGAGAGAAAATGGAGATCAGAATGGCCAAAATGACAGGTGGCGAAGCAGTGGTACAGGCACTTCGAAATGAGGGTATTGAGGTTGTATTTGGACTGCCTGGAGTACAGATCATGTCGATCTATGATGCATTCTATAACCAGCCAGACATTAGGATAATGACTGTCCATCATGAGCAAACAGCTGTGTATATGGCGGACGGTTATGCCCGTGTTACGGGTAAGCCAGGGGTAGCACTTGTCGCTCCCGGGCCTGGCGTACAAAATGCCAGTGCGGCACTTGGGACTGCATACGCATCTTCATCACCCGTATTGCTGCTCGCGGGACAGATTGAAAGCGCTCACATAGGAATGGACCGTGGAGCTCTTCATGAAATCAATGATCAACAGGATATCATCCGTCCAGTCACGAAATGGTGCAGACGGGTTAAAAAGTCTGAAGAAATCCCTTCGTCGATTCATGAAGCAGTGCAGAAGATGCGAAGCGGTCGACCGCGGCCGACAGAAGTTGAGATACCGCCAGATATTCTTGATGCCAAAGCAGATGTCAGATTCGTCCCAAAAGAGACGATCGAACCTAAGCCACCTAATCACAATCAGGTTCGACAGGCAGCAGAACTTCTGCTGAAAGCACGAAAACCCCTCATCTATGCTGGCGGTGGAGTTGGACTGTCAGGTGCTTCGCGCGAACTTGTATCCTTAGCCCAGGACTTAGGTATACCTGTAGCAACGACAACGGAAGGAAAAGGTGCTATCCCTGAGGATCATCCTTTAGCTCTGGGGGTTACTTATTATGGACACGGTACACCGCGTTGGGCTGCGCCGAAGGCTGATGTTATTCTTGCCATAGGAACGATGCTTACCGAAATGGCGACCGGGCACACTGTACCGCGTGTTCCGCAGAAACTGATCCATCTGGACATTGATCCACGTGTCATTGGCAAGAACTATCCTGCAGATGTTGGTATTGTTGCTGATGCGCGAGAGGGTCTGAAAGCCCTGTCCAGAGAAGTCCGGCAGGCTAAAGGACTGCATCGCTGGTCGGATGAAGAGTTAAATAATATGCGGGAAGCTCAGGAGAGATGGTTGCATAAAAATGCACCCCACCAGTGTGAGATTCTCCGGAGTATACAGGGCGTTTTAGATGACGATACCATTATCGTCAGTGGTCTGACAAATCTTGCCTATTGGAGCTATTTTGTATATAAGGTGAAAAAGCCACGAAAATTTATAACATCTTCATATTTCGCCACCCTTGGGTATAGTTTTCCTCTTTCTCTCGGTGCCAGGGTAGGGGTACAAAATAGTGCAGTGGTTACATTAACAGGCGATGGGGGCTTTATGTATGGTTTACCTGAACTGGCTACTGCAGTACAATACAATATCGGAGTTGTTGTAATAGTATTCGTAGATAGTGCGTTTGGGGCGTCAAAGAACGACCAGCAACGGAGATATCAGGGACGTATTATAGGGACAGAGCTTAAAAATCCTAGCTTTGTGGATGTTGCACGTGCATTTGGTGTTCGGGGGATTCGAGCTGAGCCTGAACGGCTTGATAAGGCTCTTCAGGACGCACTTGAAGTGCATGAGCCAGTGGTAATCGAAGTTCCGATTCGGACGTGGATACCGCCCTTTCAAATTGCTTCGGGGAAGCTGTGATAGAGGTAAAAATCTATTTCTCGCTGAGAATCTCAATTTGAGGCGCATACTTCATGTCTATGTTCAATATATGGTTCTCCCACCAATTTCTTATTTCTTTTTCCAACCTCTTTGCTAAGTATGTATCACTACCTCTCTGATTGAAATCCTCCCGGTAATCATTGAACATTGATGTAAATTGCTTGTGTTTTTTTATATGTTCATCATACTCAGGGTAATTATTCAGGGATAGCAGTTTCTCCTCTGTATTAAAATGATCATGGATATATTCGTCAAGAAAGATGAGAAGCTGCCTCAGTTTCGTTTTGCCCTCGCCTCCATATATGGCAATTGCGAAATTATCCATCGTTCTGAATAATCTATTGTGTTGATCATCGATAATTTCTATTCCAGTTTCAAATTCAGGTACCCAGATTATTCGCTCCATTTTTACCCTCTTATTATGAGTAATTTTTCCATATACTAATATAGCGCATTTAGGATAATTTACCGGTACACTACATCAATAAAAAGACAGGAATGTGAGGATCTATCTTTGAGCACAGCAAACCGTCCAGAGGCTATGTCTTGGAGTGGTACAAGAACTTCGGTCTTCATTTTTTTAGCCTTTTCAACTGTTGTATCGAAGTCTTTAACGGCAAAGTAAGTGGAACAGAGACCTGCGTCATACACATCTACAGGTTCAACAACAACCGTACTTTTTCAATTAAATACTGGCTTCCGCGGAAAATATCTATATACATACATCCATCCATGAAAAAATTTGAGACTATAAAAAATATAATCTTCGAAGGTGAACTGAACACACACACTGTTTATTAGAATTAGTTTCAGTCTAGCTTTCCTTAAATGCAGCAACGAGATATAGTATGTTTAATGGGTGTTTGGGTTTTGATGTAAGCTAACCCCATGGAGGAATAAAATGCAGAGAGCATATCCTGCGGTAATATTTGTTCTATTTATTCTTTTAGTTGCAAATGTATACGCTGATCAGCATACCGAAGCAATTCGCAATGCTATGGTCAAGATAAGGACAAAAATTCCCGAGAATGGCTTCACTGCCCGAGCACTCGGTACCGAGCGGGAGGGGAGTGGTATAATCATCGATGAGAAGGGGCTTGTTCTCACCATCGGCTATCTTATACTCGAGGCTGAGAGTATCGAAGTTGTTGATCCAAAGGGTAAGACGGTATCGGCGACATTTATTGGATATGACTTTGACACCGGCTTTGGTCTTATAAGGATGGATAGATCATTTCGCGCTAAGCCTGTAGAACTTGGCGATTCTTCAAAGCTCAAAGAGGGCGATCAGCTTCTGATCGCGAGCTACGGGGGTTCAGATGCAATTCAGACAACCTGGGTTGTTTCACGTAGGGAGTTTACCGGTTATTGGGAGTACCTGCTCGAAGACGCACTCTATACTTCGCCCCCACATCCCGGTTTCGGAGGGGCAGCTTTGATAGATCAAGAGGGTATGCTCATAGGTATTGGTTCGATTTTTACACAGCTTGTAGTATCTGGTCTGGGTACGATTCCCTGTAATATGTTCGTTCCTATAGACCTCCTCAAACCAATTCTTTCTGAATTAATTGATTCGGGACGCTCCCGTAAACCCTCGCGACCCTGGCTGGGCTTGAACGCGAATGAATCCCATGAGCGTGTGTTCATACTTCGTGTCACACCAGAAGGTCCAGCAGAACAGGCGGGTATTCGTCCCGGAGATATAATTCTTTCAGTTGACGGGAAGGAGGTAAAGGGACTTGCTGATTTCTATCGAAAAGTATGGGCCCTCGGAAATGCGGGTGTTGAAGTGCATCTGGAGGTTCTTCAGGGAATAAAAATTAAAGAGATCACCGTCCAATCAGCGGATCGGTATCACTACCTGTTATTACATCCCAACGGAAAAAAGGGTACAATGGTATATCTCAAAAATCCAAGTTATTTATAGTTCTGAGATCTTCCTCTGTCAGGTTGATCTCCACGGCTTTAAGATTTTCCCTGAGATGTTCAACATTCGCGGACATTGGAATGGTAATGACCTTTTGCTTCTGAATAAGCCAATACAGTGCTACCTGAGCAATCGATAATTTGTATTTGAAGGCAATCTGTTGCACACCGGAGTCGTGGATAACCCTTCCCTTTCCCAGAGGTTCGTATGCCGTGAGCAGGATATTTTGATCTTGACAATATTCGAGAACACCGTTTCTCTCTGGACCTCGAGTGAGAACGCTGTACTCGACCTGATTCGTGGCTATGGGAGAATCTGATAGCCTTTGCGCTTGTTTTAACTTGTTTAGATCAAAGTTACTTACACCCACGTATCGAGTTTGACCACTTTGGGCAAGCTCATTGAAAGCCCGAAAAGTCTCTTCGAGAGGAATGCTGCTATTCGGCCAGTGAATAAGATACAGATCGACATAATCGGTGTCCAATCTTTTCAAACTTCCACGGAATGCGTTGAGAACGTCTCTATATCTCAGATTCGAACTCCAAACCTTGGTCGTTATGAAGAGATTTTCTCTTGAAAAATCTTTTATTGCCCTGCCTACCAATTCCTCTGTATGACCTTCCCCATACATCTCTGCCGTGTCAATATGTGAGTAACCCATTTTTATTGCTATTTTAATAGTGTCAACGTGTTTTTCATCCATATAATGATTAGCAGACATTCCTCCACCAAAAGTCCACGTACCGAGTCCAATAAGAGGTATTTTTTGTCCATCATACAGGGTTTCATACCTCATATTCAAATACCTTTATAAAATTATCATTTCAACGAGCTGCTTTGCGAGATAAAATAGGTGAGTTATGTTATGTTCACATTCAATCAATCTTCTTCTACTTTAAAAACGTGATCGTGAATTCTTACCCTTTCCTTAACCTTGATCCCGACACTCGCACCTTTTCCAGCCTTTTCGACGCTTTCATGTTCGATCTGCATGGATTCAATTTTCTGGGTGAAATCAGTGGTATGTCCTGTGAAATGAAGGGTGTCACCTACATGGATTTCTCCTGCCGTGACATCGATTGCAACGACACCGATCTTCTTGAAGTAATCGGCAACCCTCCCGACTTCTATTTCTTTCATTTTTCACTCCTCCATCATAGAAATGCACATCACAGATAGATAGTACGTTTCTTTAGCATATTTTACAATTAATTTCAAAGGTATTTCACGCTCGTATATAATGAGAATCAAATACAGGAACCATCTTTAATCGATCAAATTGCAAACAGTAATCGATATCATCTGAATAACCTGTTTTTAAAAGATAGTTATATGCAAAACTGCCGTTTTTCAATAATTCTTTGATATTGGACTCTGTTTCATACAATCTCTTCATGGCCCATCCGAGATCTGAAGTACTGGCCGTTGTTCTACTTCTGAGTATCGAGATAATCGCTCCCGCACATAAACCATCTTCAATTGAAAAATTCCCAAGTGTTCCAGAGCATACGATACAAATATCATCGTCTGTCTGAGACAAAGTATCTGCAACAGATGATACGTTTAAAAAGGATGCAATATAGAGCTTTTTGTATTTTATGCACGCCTTAATAGCCCGGGTACCGTTGGAAGTTGTAAGTATAATTTTTTTCCCATTCACTTTTTTTTCAGAATAAGAACTTGGCGAATTGTCTAGATGAAATCCTTCAATGGGGAGTGCTTTTCTCTCTCCACCCAATAGAGCCTGGTCTTTGCCGTATTGGTTGAATACTTCCCATGCCTCTTCGATGCTATCAGCAGGTATGACACACTCCGCCTTGTGTTTGAGGGCGGTAACAATGACGGTAGTCGTCCTGAAAACATCAATAATCACAACGTTTTTATCTTTGATATTCTCTGGCGATACGTCCATGTAACGAACGATTACATCGATGTTCATCTATGTCTATTACCCCCATATAGTTATTTTAATTTCATTTTTTTAAACTGTTTTGTAATCTCAGAAACCGCAACTTCTGTGGGTAAACGTTCTCCGCTCGATCCTGCTGCGTATCCAACTGCATCGGAATGCACGATTGAGTATTCTGCGGAACCAGGATCTTTAAACGGTCCGCCATGCGTTATAATAATGACGTCAGGATTGACCCTTTTAGCTGCTTTACACATT
>CAYFYU010000101.1:0-14144 GCA_964347455.1 uncultured Spirochaetota bacterium
AAGTGCCGGAGGTGCTGTCAAGTGCCGGAGGTGCTGTCAAGTGCCGGAGGTGCTGCCAAGTACCGAAGGTGCTGCCAAGTACCGAAGGTGCTATCAAGTGCCGGAGGTGCTGCCAAGTACCGGAGGTGCTATCAAGGGGGGAAGTATATTATTTTAAATACTGCTATTCACCTTCCTCATCCATCTGGAATTCAAGAGCCATCTGTAATTCCTCAGCAGTAATTACACCCTGGTTTATAAGAACATCCCCAAGTCTCTGACCGGATGATTTTTGCACTTCTATCGCCTCGTTCAGCTCGTCTATGGTTATCATACCCGATTCCATGAGTACCTGACCTATCAGTTTCGCCATTGGAACCTCCTGAGTGTTTCCGATACAACGTATTAATTTATAAGTGCTTTTAATAATTATTATATCCCATTCTATGGAGAGTATCGACTGTTTCAATGACTCTCAGAACAGACATCTTATGCCCTATGGGGAGGGAGAATCTAGCGTTTATACCCGAATTTTCTTAAAAGCTTTATCCGCTCCTTCGTTTCAGCTTCCCCTTCGACTCCCTTGGGTGGGAATCCGTCAATAACACCGAGAATGCCCCGTCCCTGCTCGGTTTCTGCCACAATTACTTCGAGAGGGTTGGCTGTTGCACAAAATATGTGGACGACCTCCCGTGTTGCCTTGATGGCGGGCAGGATCTGTATGGGAAATCCCTGCTTCATATAAATAACGAATGTGTGGCCTGCGCCAATAAGACGAGCAGTCGAAACAGCGTGTTCGATAAGCCGGGCGTCATTGCCATCCTTTCTGACAAGGCATACACCCGAGGCTTCGTTGAAGGCGATGCCAAACTGAATATTCGAAGCAGTATTGATGATCGCCTCATAGAGATCTTCAACAGTCTTGATGAAATGAGTCTGGCCGATGATGATATTTGTTTCATCGGGAATGGTGATTGGAATATTTTGTAACTCCATACCCTCCTCCATCTTACTAGTGTTTGTATATCGGTATTATAGAGTGTTTAATTCTTTTGAAAAAGGTGAAATTCGCAATTTTTCATCGCTCGATAAATGGTTATTGAGTTGGTGGTGAAAATTTTCTTTGTACAGCATGGAAAATCTAGTAGTTTTGACCTGAGTTCTGGAGGATTCTTCATGATAGCAATAACGGGAGGTGGAACAGGCGGACATATATTTCCAAACATATCGGTTATTGAGGAGTTGAAAAAGAGAGGGATAGGGGAATTTTACTGGATCGGTGAGCGGGGTGGAAGAGAACAGGAATGGGCAGATCGGCTGCAGATCGATTTTTACGGTATAAAAACCGGAAAACTCCGTCGTTATTTTTCAATGAAGAATTTTGCCGATGTTTTTCGCGTTCTTATCGGCATCTTCCAGTCTCTCGGAATTATGAGGAGGGCAAAACCAGACATCCTTTTTTCCAAAGGAGGGTTTGTCTCCGTGCCTCCTGCTATTGCCGCCTGGTTGTTGCGTATTCCGGTCGTCACCCATGAGAGCGATATGCACCCTGGTCTGGCTACGAAAATCATAGCCAGAGTCGCCTCTATTATCTGTGTTTCCTGGGAAAAAACCAGTAGTTATTTTGCAAATAAAACGGTCGTCTATACGGGCAATCCTTTAAGAGAAGTAATTAAAAAAGGAAGTTATGAGCGGGGTTTGTCCTGGCTTCGGTTCAGGGAAAAGCTTCCCGTTGTCACAGTTTTTGGCGGAAGCCTCGGAGCCTCGTCGGTTAACCGGGCGGTTTGGGAAATGTACAGTGAACATGAGCTCCACTTTAACCTCGTTCATCAATGCGGTAGAGGAAATCTAAAAGAGATACAGGGACGCAGAGATAATTACAAGGAGTATGAGTTTCTGTATGATGAGATTGGAGATGTGATCGCCGCATCGGATCTGCTCATAAGCAGGGCCGGAGCAGGTGCA
The DNA here is from genome assembly GCA_964347455.1 of uncultured Spirochaetota bacterium. Taxonomy (GTDB): domain Bacteria; phylum Spirochaetota; class B62-G9; order B62-G9; family DRHN01; genus JAGLSF01. The sequence continues at coordinate 1,945 of CAYFYU010000101.1, forward strand.
CTCTATGAGATAGGCGTTCTGAAGCGCCCAGCGATTTTGATACCACTCCCACTGAGTAAAAGCAGGGGCGAACAGATCAGAAATGCCGCATTCTTTGAGGAAAACGCTGCTGCATGGGTCATCGATGACAGGAAGCTGGACGGGAATATCCTCTATGAGACGATTCTCAAGCTTTTAAACGATAAACAGAATCTGCAAAATATGGGTGAAAATGCGGGTTCTCTCTGCAAATCCGATGCACAATCGGCAATTGTGGATATACTGCAGAGCATGCTTAAGAAACGGGGCCATGATCGTTAAATATTTCCTTTTTTATTCTGTGTAATCTTTATTATATTCATGTGAATATCCATTCCAAATGAGGAGGAAGAGATGATAGACGTTGTAGCTTTGCTCGGCAACGAAGCGAAGAGTCTCCTGGAGCACACATGCAAAGTGCCGAAAGAATTGCTTCATCTACCTGGGCCAGATTTCATAGACAGGGTTATGGTTAATTCGGATCGATCGGTGAACGCATTGAGAAATTTTCGATCCGTTTTTAACAATGGAAGGCTCTCAGGAACTGGATACCTGTCCATTCTTCCAGTTGATCAGGGTATCGAACACTCAGCAAGTAGTGCATTCGCGCCAAATCCGATCTATTTTGACCCAGAGAATATCGTGAAGCTCGCCATTGAGGGAAACTGCAATGCAGTTGCCTCAACATTGGGTGTTTTGGGTTCCATCTCAAGAAAATATGCTCATAAGATTCCTTTCATCGTTAAAATAAACCATAATGAACTTTTAACCTACCCAAATAAATACGATCAGGTTCTGTTTGCTAGGGTTGATCAGGCTTTTAACCTCGGTGCGGCCGCGGTCGGAGCAACGATCTATTACGGCTCTCCGGAATCGAGCAGGCAGATCGTGGAGATTTCAGAAGCCTTTAAACATGCACACAATTGCGGTATGTTCACCGTTCTGTGGGCATACCTGCGAAATAATGCGTTCAAAACCAAGGAAAATGATTACCATCTATCAGCGGATCTTTCCAATCAGGCAAATCATCTCGGTGTCACCATTCAGGCCGATATTATTAAGCAGAAACAGGCAGAATGTAACGGCGGTTTTACGGCACTGAAGTTCGGTCGAACTGATGAGAGGGTGTACACAGAGCTCACGTCGGATCATCCGATCGATCTTACCCGTTATCAGGTTGTTGGCTGCTACATGGGCAGGTCACCGATGATAAATTCAGGTGGCGCATCGGGTAAGGATGATCTTGCACAGGCAGTGAGAACGGCAGTCATCAATAAGAGGGCAGGTGGAACCGGACTCATATCAGGACGAAAGGCATTTCAGAGGCCAATGAAAGATGGTGTCGAGCTTTTACATGCAATTCAGGACGTATACCTCGACAAGAAAGTGACCGTTGCGTAGCAGCCGGTTGAGGTGAGCGTAATAGAATAGCTACTGTTTATTGGGTTTGAGTTCTTTGCCCATAACGATTGCGTTTTCCCGCTCCTGTGGATAGTAATTCTCAATAATGCCGATCACTCCAAACCCACATTTTCTATAAAATGTAAATGCCCTCTGGTTGGATAATCGAACCTCGAGGTAACAATATTCGGCGTTACAGGCTCGGGCCTTGCCCAGGAGGATATTGAGAAGATAGGTTCCGAAACCCCTGTGCTGTTCATAAGGATCAATGGCGATGTTGATGAGGTGAATTATCCTGTTGTAGTCCACATTCACTCCGAGAAAATTCACCTTGTTCTTGAGAAGGTGAAATGCACCGTATCCAATGATACCTGTTTCGGTTTTCAAGGCTAAAACACAGTTGTTCATGTCGGCAATTATGAGCCTGAAAAATTCATGTGACCAGGGATGCTTGAAAACACTTCTCTCGATCGCTAGCACGGACTCGATATCCTTTTTGGTCATTATTGAGCAGTAACATTGATTGGTCATGATCGTGGTCTTGTTAAAGATTCAAACTTTATTAATAGTATGTTCAAAAGTCGACGCTTGCCTCATTTTTTAAAAAATCCTGCAAGCTTTTCGAGCTCGTCGGGGTCTGCAATCTCAAGATTATAGCCGTCGGTAACGAGAATACCTGTACCTATGAACCGTTGGATTTCATCTTCAACCTCTTTAACCGATGATCCGACCTGCTCAGAGATGTTCTTAAGGGCGTCTTTGTAGATCAGGGTTGTCCTGGTGGCTGCTGATTTTGAGGCCCTTCTCAGATCATCCAGTGCACTGATAACAAGTGATTTCATGTCTCGTTTTGCCAGATCCCTTATCTGGTTGTCTGCCTTTTCGAGTCTCACACAGAGCTTTTCAATGATGTTCATCGCAATATTGGAGTTTTTACTGATCATGCTCGTGAATCCCTGTCGATTGAAGCAGAGCAGTTCACAGTCGTCGACGGCAGTTGCAGTCGCGGTTCGTGGAGCCTGGTTGATGATGGCCATTTCACCGAAAAAGTCTCCCTTCTGAAGAACCATGAGAATTTTATCGGCATTGCCAATACGTTTCGTAATCTTGATACGTCCATTTTGAATGATGTACATCATGTCTCCTGGCTCACCTTCCTTGAAAATTTCCCTGCCTGCCTTAACGAATGTTCCATACTTTTCAAAGAGTGTGCTTCGCTCCATTTTTACAACCCGTCCCTTTTATCAATGTAGAGCTTGGAAAATAGATACCGTCACGTACAGTATACTACGGATTTCGTCTTCTTAACAATAAGTTTGTTGATTTTTCGATGGGGGAATAATAAAGTGTTCTGTATGAAGTGGTGCGCGTTGATACCCATCCTTTTATTTCAGCTTTTCTTTCCGATACCATTCAACGTGGGTGCAGACTCTGCATATGACATTCTGATAGATGAGGAGGAGAGCGGAAAGCCAATTATAAGACTGCTCTCCTTTTACCAGCAGCGCATATCAATTCATGATGGAGCGAGGTGCCGTTTTTATCCGACCTGCTCCGAGTTCTACAAGATTGCCATTGTACATTATGGTTTATTTTGGGGAACCCTCATGGTCATTGACCGACTTTTCTACAGAGAGAGTAATTGGTCAATGCGATTCTATCCCTACAGGATAGAGTGGGAAAGATACTTTGACCCCGTCAATCATAATTTCATCCTTGACCGTACTGAATACTATCGATGAAACTCCAGAAAATTCTATCGATCGCTTTAGTCCAGCTTTTTATTCTGTACTGTTTTCAATCCGGACTGGCTGCAGAAAAAGATTTTGCCCTCTACCTCTACCGGTCGGGTGAATTTCAATCTGCGATCGCCGAGCTCGAACGTTTTATGTTCTACCATCCAGATGATCCATTCGCTCCTTACGCACAGTATCTTATAGCGCTCTCATATGCCAGGACAGACCGGTACCGGAAGGGGCTTGACCGATTAAACCAATTGATCGATGGACTGGAGGAGAGAGGGAAAAAAGCGGATTATGGAGATCTCTTGTGTGAGAGCTATCTGCAAATTATGAACATTCACTTCCGGGAAAAGAATTTCATGGATTTTCAGCTGCAGCTCGAGCGCATGGATCTGGAGTGTCCCGTTCCCGATAAACAGTTATTCGAGTACATTCAAAATATGACAGCAGCTATGCTTATATACAATCGCAGTTGGGAAGAGGCACTCAATTATATACATTCCGCTGGCTTTAGAGATAGAGAGGTTGAAAGTATTCTAGAGCAAAAGATCGAAGAGATTGTAGACCATCAGTACAAGAGTCCGGTTCTTGGAGGTATTTTCTCTCTCCTACCAGGTATGGGGCATGTGTATACAGGGAGAATGATGGATGGAGTGCGCAGTTTTCTCATCAATGCTGCTGTTATTGGACTCATGGTCTTCTCTTTTATAATCGGTGTGCCCTTTCTCGGCATTGTGTTCGCCATTATAGAGGGAGTGCTCTACATTTCCAATGTGTATGGTGGTATAAACGCAGTAATGCAGGAGAATGCGCGATATACACTCTCGCGGCGTGACGAAATGCTTAAATATCTTCAGATACCCCCACTTGATGCAATTACAATCAGGGAGGAAATAGAATTCTAATGATCGCTCATGATGTTCTCACCTTTATATGTGCCCGCTCTGCCGGTTTCGTGGATAGGGAGATCAAGGTTACCCCCTATACCTATGGGGAGGAAGATGGTGATCAGTACAATCCACATTACAGCTGGGAATGGAGGGAGGGAGGAAAACCAACGGTCACCAGTGTGGAGGACTACTACGACGAGAACGAATACTATGCCCAACAGGTTCGCTACCATGCACCCAACAGAGAAAAGGTATCGGCACTCGAGATTCTCTCCCTGTACTCAGCTGAACCGGACTGGGGAATGGATGCGGGTTTGAGCATTTCGCCTTTGCAGAAGCTTACGGGCGGCAGTCAGGGCTACAGGCATTTACGTTACGGACTTTACCGATTTCGTGCAGGAGTCGCTCATCTGCGTGCCCTTCACTTCAATCTACTTGCTGACAGAGCTTTTTCTCAGAAAGATTTTTATTGGGGAATGCGTTTTTCAGCACGGGCACTGCACTATATAGAGGACATACTGTCACCATTCCACACAAAACCTTTCCCCGAATGGTTCTGGCCGCTGAAGTTGTTTCGTCTCCGGTTTTCATCTCTGGCATGGTTACGATGTTTTCATGAGATGCATCGAAAGCTCGCGGCCCTTTGGGATCATGAATCTTAAACGGGACCTACTTCGGGTTTCGCAGAAGGCTCGATTTCTCTCCTATGGAATATTCAGAGAATTGAGAAAAGTATGGGGGAGTAGCATGGAAGCTGGATGGGTTAAGCTTTCAAAAGAGGAGGTACAAAAACTGGATACAGGCGGCCAATTGGGTTTACTTACATGCAGGTGGCTTCGCCTGCTGTCCCAGTTCGTCAAGGGTTATATCATTTTAAATGTCATTCCTCCCTTTGAGGAGGAATAGGATTGGATCTCATTCCGCTCACCTTTGGAGAGAACCCTGCTGCTTTCAGCGCTGAATATGTGTTAAAACATAAACTGGATCCACTACGCACCCTTATTATTTCTCCAACCCAGCGGTTCAAATCCTACTTTGCCTCTGAGCTTCTCCGATTGCAGAGGGATGAGTCTACCCTCTCTCCCTTTCTTGTGACAACCTCCAACCTCATTCAGGCGATTCTTTCCATGACCGGAAAAACTCTGTCCGCAGATATTGGAAAGTTCACCATGCTCCTTCATGCGTGCAGGATGACGGATGAGTTTGAACAGATTTTTCCAAAGGAAACCCTTTACAGTTTTTTAAGATTTAGAAGCATAGCTCAGAAATTTTTCGGTACTTTCAGAGAGCTGGGGATGGAGGAGTTGGTTCCAGGAAGTGGTGGGTGGACAGGTGCTTTTTCAAACGCAGGTGGTTCCTGTAAAAACGTGGATTCAACTTCCACCATTCAACAAAGATTGCTTGGTTCATGTTGGAGTAACTATTCCCTGGTGCAGAGAGAGAAGGGTTTTTACGATGAATGTGTTCTCATTGGAGAAATTCAAAATGAACGCATAGCAGGCTACTTCGAATCTTTCGATTCCGTTCTTCTTGTTTCTCCCCTTTCATTGACACGATTCGAAAAGAGAATATTCAGGACCATAGAGAACAAGTTGACCGTCATCTATCAGGACACAAAGAGTTACGATTTCTCGCGGATCATCTCACTTCGGGAGGAGATGTACGATGTGGGATCGGAGAAAAAGGGGAGGTTTCATTTTTATAATGCTCCTTCTAAAATGGCGCAGGTGATGGCAGTGCTTGCACTCATTAATGAAGAACTTGAAGCGGGGGTCGAACAACATGAAATAGCAGTTATAAACAACGATAGTGATACCGCTCAGATGCTGTACGATTTAATGCGATCCGCCGGCATCGACACGAACTTTTCTGAAGGGCTGAGAATAAAAAACGGCCCCCTCTATCAATTCCTCAAGCTTGTCTTTCGGTTTTTTCAGTCCGGATTCGACGCTGATCTGTTCCTCCAGCTTTTCAGAAATGATATTTTTGTTGAATTGACCCAGACCTCTCGAAAGGAATCGCTTCGTATCGAAGGTGAAATTCAACATGCTCGGATGTTTAATCTTCCATCTCTGGAAATACCTCTCATTGAACATAATCGGAAACGAAAGACCCTTTTCAAACTGCTGGAAGAATTATACCGTTCAACAAGTATCGGCATACTTTATGATAATCTCGAACGATTATTCGCGCTTTTCCGGGGAAAAAAGACCTATGAGTTTTATACGGTACGGGATCTACTGCTCGATTCGGTTGTGGAGCTCAATGATCTATCGGTAAAATTTCATGAGACTCCTTTTGAGATCTTTCTTCAATACGTGGAGCCCAAAAGATACCCGCTCCCTGGTATATACAGGAGGGGTGTTCAGATATTGGGACTTCTGGAAACGAGAGGTATTGGGTTCAAGAAGGTAGTGATTCCCTCGTTTAATGAGGGATATTTCCCGGTCAGGTATGAAAGCGACATTCTGCTTCCAACGGAAATGAGGAAGCGGCTCGGTCTTCCGACTCAGCTCGATAGGGAAGAGCTGGGGCTGTACTATCTCATGAGAATTGCGCATGGTGCTGAGGATACTTTTTTCTTCTCCATTACCGACATGAGTGGTGAGATCGACGTTATGAGCAGGTATGGTTATATCTTTCACCCCAGGATTCCTATTAAGGATAAGGTACGTTATGCATACCCCTCCGGTTTGGATGCAGAAGGGTTTATGCGGCTACCGGTAACCCAGCCATCGGTAGCGCATCCTGTAAAGGAATTTTCACGGCTGGATATTGAACGGATCAAGAGATGTGAAACGCTGTACTACATTGCAAAGGCACTTCGTATACATGACGTGGAAAAGCTGAGAAAAGATATTGAACCACACATTCTTGGCCAGAAAGTCCACAGGTTCTTTTCCGCGCTCTACAGAGACATTGATTTTAACGCACTGGATGCAGGCCTTCTCGAAAGGAAGCTGCTGGTACTCTTCGACGAGCATTTCTCTGAAGGCTTTTTTTTCACCCGTGAAGAGGGTCTATTAAAGAGAATATTGGTCGGCAATCTCAAGAGATCCGTAAATAGGGACCTTAACCGTTTCAGGGAAGGTTACCGTGTATGCGGTGAATTCATAGAGAAGGAGTTTACCGCAGCTTTAGGGCAGTATACCCTAAGAGGAATAATAGATAGAATTGACCGTACACCGGATGGTAGTTACAGCATTGTTGATTACAAGACAGGGAGCATACCACCCAAAAAGGATCATTTGGAAGAAGCTGGTTTCAAGCAGGTACAGCTCGGGTTCTATGGTCTACTCTTCCAGAAAAATTTTCCCGATGCACGAATTGAGGGGCTCTCCTATTTTGATGTAAACAGGAGAAACGATCTGGAAGTGGTTATAAATGCGGATGAGATGACGGCCTACCTTGCTGGTTTTGAGAGCTGGCTTGTAGATTTTCTCGATGTTTTCAATACCAAAGAAGTGCTCTCACTCACTGAAGATATAGAAAACTGCAAATACTGTCCCTATTACAATATCTGCAGGATTTATGAGCTATGATTGAATATGAAATATACGATCCTCACACTTCGATTGCACTGAGCTCATCCGCAGGGAGCGGTAAAACTCACGCACTCACCACGAGACTTATTGCAATGCTTCTCAACGATATCAACCCCCAGGAGATACTAGCTATTACGTTCACGAAATCTGCAGCCAACGAGATAAGGGATAAACTTTTCAGCAGGATCAACCGACTCGATGAGGGGGTGGTATCGGAGTTGGATCTATTCAGTCGTATCATCGGGACCGCTGAAGAAGATATACAGAAGCGTGCGAAGGCGGTAAAGATGCGTTTAATTCGGCAGTTTTCGCTGCTCCAAATATCAACGATACACAGTTTTTTTTCAAAGATCATAAGCTGTTTTCCAAGGGAAACGGGTGTTCTCGACCTTAGGGTTATCGATGATAGCGAAAAAGAGTCATACATTAGAGATTCACTGGAACAGTTCTATGGATTTCTGAACGAGAATGAGAAGATACTTGAAAGAATACAGACCTTTGTTTCCTCTTTCAGGGAGGGGAGGGTATTGACGGCTGCTCTTCTGCGCGGAATCTATAATGATGTTCAACAGAAGTATTATGTGCTGGAAAATTTAGCTCGTACGATGGAAAAAGGTATCGACCGGGTGGAGGGGGATTTTAAGCAATGGAGACGATACCTGTTCTCATCTGAGTTTAAACAAAAAACGGAATATCTTGTCGAGACGATAAATGCATATCAGGAAGGGAAGGGTGAGAACAGGAACCTCGCATCCCTCTGCAGGGCGCTGATAGAATTTCAGGATCGAAGGGACATTCGGCTTCTTGCCAATCAAGGGGCGTTCAAGAACTTCGGTCAGAAGGGAATGGTCGGGTATCTAAAAAAGGTCAGCAAGGAAAGCTTGCTGGAAAGTTCTACGGACTTTGAATCAGTCTTTCGAGATGTGTGGAGGGGTATAGGCACCTATTACACAAACGAAATGCAGTACTTCGTGTATACGTGGCTTGAGATTCACCATCTCATCCACAATTTCTACACGAACATGAAACGTTCGGCTCTCAGCATAGATTTCAATGATATTGAGCTTCTTGCGCTAGATTTCCTGGGTGAGATCAACGATTTTGCCCTCTTTCATTCCAGGATCGAATCGAAGATACGGTACGTTCTTATCGATGAGTTTCAAGATACCTCTGAAATGCAGTGGAGTGCACTCCAGAGTATTGTACGTAACAGCCTTAAGAGAGATGGGACGTTGTTCTACGTTGGAGACGTAAAGCAGTCGATCTATCGTTGGCGCGGTGGTGAACCCTTCCTCTTTCAAACCGTTCGTAAGGAGCTTAATGTTGAGGAGAGAAAGCTGGGCTACAATTATCGGCAGAACGCAGTTCTTCTCGAATTTGTCAATAACGTATTTGAGAGCGTTCAGGAGCTGACAGAGGGACAATACCCTTACGAACGTCAGTTGCTCCCTCCTGGAGGGGAACCAAAAGAGCGGGGGTTTGTGAGGGTGAAAAAGTACAGGGTGCGGGAATCCCTCATCGAGGAGCTTCCCGTACATCTGAAGCTGCTCTCCGAGAAAGGGGTGGGCAGAGAGGACATAGCCATTCTCTGCAGGAAGAACAGTGAGGTGGAGGAGATCGAGAAGCTCCTCAGGTTAAAGCGCATTTCATTTAATTCAGCAGGAAAGACGAGGCTGCTGGAAGATTACTGCATTAGAGATCTCTTCAATGTGATCTGTTTTGTTTTGAATCCCGAAGAGGAGATCTACCTCACCGCTCTTTTGCGAACGCCATTTTTCCGGCACAGTTATGAACAGATTCTCGGTCTGCGGAGGGGGGAGAGAGAAATAACCCTGAGGCAGATTGCCAAGATTGATCCTGCCCTCTCACACAGGATCGATGCACTTGTCTCAGCATCGAGGTACAGCACTCCATCCGGCTTCATTGGAAGGCTTTTCGAGGAACTGGATGTATTCAACACCTATAGAGCAAAAACAGAAGCACTGATTGAATTTCTGGAGCTCACGTACCGTTTTGAGAACGATTATGATGGGGTAATGCTCCTGGACTTTGCCCGCTGGCTTGAACAGAATAAGGAGATCATTCCTTTACGGGTGAGTAGAGGAGCAGGCGTTACGATTCAGACAATTCATGGGTCCAAAGGACTTGAGTACCACACGGTGATACTACCGTTTCTGTTCAGCTCGGCAAACCTCCGTCTCGATGGTTCGCTCATGTACAGTAAGGGCCCAGATGGGAAGATCAAAAGCTATGCTCTGGCCGGAAGGCGTTATCTGGATTTTAATCCGGATCGTGAGGGCATAGCACGGATACGTGAGGAAAACGATCTGGACTATAGAATAGATGAATTGAACATACTGTACGTTGCACTGACGAGAGCTCGAGAGAATCTTCTCATCTTACCGCTTGAGTGGAAGAACAGAACGACAATTGGAGAACTGCTACTGGGGGCTTGTGATCCAAATTATGAGAGGGAAGCTTTTCCCTACGAATGGGAGAGGGGGAGCATAGTGCCCAGCCAAAAACCTGCTGAGCAGCCACAGTGGGAGTATGTTCGAGTTGGAAAGGCTGAGGTCGAACAGCCGTCGATTCCAACATTTGAAATAGGGCTGAAAGGTGAACGCAAACAGAGGAGGGGGGGATTACTGAAGGGTACCATCGTCCACGGAGCTATTGAGATGATACGTGCTCTGCCCGTGGATGAGGAAACGCTCGAACATTATCTGCAGATCGTGTCCTGTCGGGAGGGACGGGATTTTACAAATGCTGAAAAAAAAGAGGCCCTGGGAGAGGCGAAGACGACCCTTCTGAATATCGTTGCCGACCGACGTCTTGCAAAATATTTTAATAAGAGGGCGATAGGTGAGCTCACCATTTTCTCCGATAAATTTCAGAACTTTCTGGGCAGGATTGACAGGATATACATTGGTGAGGAGATAGAGATCATTGACTTCAAAACCAATCCGGTTGAAGGATCGCAGGAGCTGATAGAGCTCATTGGACATTACCGTGAGCAGGTCGACACCTACTGCTCGGTTCTGGCGAGGATCTATCCGAAGAGGAGAGTTCGGGGATTTCTCTACTTCACTGAAGTCGATTACGGCAGAAGGCTTGTACCCTTGTAGGCCGCAGGTCTTGTCAAGGGTTGAGTCCTGAAAGAACGAAATGCTGTCAAGTACCGAAGGTGCTGTCAAGTGCCGAAGGTGCTGTCAAGTACTGAAAGTCTGTCAAGGGAGGTTGCGTCCCAATGCGTGTTTCGGTGATTCAGTTTAAAACAGGGGATACAGACGATATAAGGGGAAAGGGTATATCGCTGATAGAATCAGCACTAAAGGAGAATCCCGACCTCATCATCCTACAGGAGCTGTTCAACACCATCTACTTTCCTCAATATGAAGACCAGAGTTACTTTCATCTTGCAGAGGAGATACCCGGCGAAACGACCGATAAAGTTTTGCAGGTAATAAGGGGCAGGGAAACGGTAGTTATTGCACCGCTATTTGAAAAAGCAGGAGGATCCTTCTACTGTTCCGCTGCTGTCGTCGATTCAAAACGAGGTGTAAGTGGGGTGTATAGAAAGCTGCATATTCCGAGTGTAGAGACCCTTCACGAAAACTTCTTTTTCAACAATGGGGACACTGGTCACATTGTTTTTCATACCCGGAAAGCTGTGGTTGGCGTTATGCTTTGCTACGATCGCCATTTTCCGGAGAGCGCCCGGCTTTACGGCCTGAAGGGAACCGATCTTCTCTGTGTTGCAGCCGCAACTCCGAAAAGTGCAGAAAAGATATGGCTGACGGAGATGCAGGCGCATGCATTCTCAAATGTTCTGTACCTCGCTTGCTCGAACCGCTGTGGCAGGGAGGATTCAATCGACTTCCTTGGGCGAAGTTTCATCTGTGACTACCGGGGTTCTCTCCTTGCTCAGGCTGGTGCCGATAAGGATGAGATCATCACCGCTGAAATTGATATTGAGTCGGCCCGTGAGGCACGAAAGGAGAGCCCCTTTTACCGTGACCGCAGACCCGTTCTGTACAGTAAGATAGCCGAATAAGCGGTTTCACGATACAAACTATCTGATACTGTGTTTATCAGCATATTCGTAGATGCGGTTTATCTTTGGTTCTGACCGTCCGCCCGGGGTGTACTCAGAGTTCATCCATATGCTTACCAGTGATTTCGCCAGTTCAGAACCGATAACCTGAGCCCCCATGGTCATAATATTTGCATTGTTGCTTTTGCGTGAGCGTTCCGTTGAGTAGGGGTCACTACAGAGCGCTGCATAGGCTCCCGGTACTTTGTTTGCCGCAATGCACATGCCGATTCCCGTGCCGCAGATGAGTATCCCCCGATCGTGTTTTCCTGCGGCAACAGCTTCAGCAACTTTTATAGCCACATTCGCATAGATGGGATCGTCACTTCCATAATCTTCAAAATCGTATCCCAGATCCTGCAGATGCTTTATAATTATCTCTTTCAGAGATGAGGCATTCGGATCAGACCCAATGGCAATCTTTTTCATTGGCGCAAAACCCCTTTCGTCATTCAATATAGAGTGATGCAGTCATCCGGTCAAGTGTAGTTCAGCATGTGGTATAAATCGT
>CAYFYU010000102.1:0-9789 GCA_964347455.1 uncultured Spirochaetota bacterium
ACCTTCGTTCCTTGACAGGACCTTCGTTCCTTGACAGGACCTTCTGTATTTGGATGATATTAAGTCCAAACCCGCCCTTTGAATTTTCCTAAGAATAGTCCGTTCTTTTAATTTTGTCAATTACATACAGAAAAATAATTACATTTTTAAATCATTTTCGAAAGGTAAATTTACTGGTCGAATTGTCGATAGTCTCAGGAATTATAGACGAAAATATGTCATTATATCTACTCTATAGAGTATTGCTGGATTATTGTAATTAGATTACAAAATTCCAAAAGGATAAAAAAATGATAAAAGTATACAAAATCAAGCTACTCATAATTATTCTTCTTTTTTCAGTCAGCTACCTAATAATTAACTGTAACGGAGTGGGAACTGATGAAAGCACGGACAGTAATGGCATAACCGATACGGCAGATGAAACTCCCCCAACTGTTGCCCAGACTATCCCCCCCAACTTATCAACTGATATAGACCCAGCGACTATTATTTCACTTTTCTTTGACGATGTTATATCCTCGGCTTCAATCACAAATTCTTCAGTTCAGGTTACGGTACAGTCAAACGGCAGCAGCATAAGCGGGCAACTGTTCACTACATCGAGTCAGGCAGGTAATACAATCGTAACATTTGTTCCCAATCAATCTCTACCTGAAAATGAAGTTATTATTGTCACTCTTCCAACTGACAATGGAATTACGGATGATGGGGGTAACAAACTTGAAACACCTTTTGAAATGAGTTTCAGCACCACAACAAAATCGCCAGCTCTTTCTTCATCAAATTTAGGTTTTGAAACCGGTGATACTGGAATATCATTTGACGGGGATGGTGCTCGGCTAAACGGAGTCCAGGGTGCAATTTCTCCAGTGGAAGGTTCATGGATGGCCGCTATTTCATCCGGTGAAGATTTCCTTGGCGGTGGGGTTGTCAGTAGTACTGAAGCATTATTAAACACAACTTCTGTTCTAACAACAGGCGAAATTACAGTTCCCGGAGGGAATACGAATCTCATATTTGATTATGATTTATATCAGCTGAGTTCAACGAATGGGTAGGCAGTGAATTCGATGATGTGTTTGTCGTTGCAGTTCGAGGTCCATCCGGCGTACATGCAGAAGTTGTCACTTCAGTAAACATCGTCGGCAATGTCTCCCCAGTGCCAATCGTTCTACCAACAAGTTATACCGATGCAGATCCGGACCTTTCGGATGCTGGTCGAACCGGTTGGACAACAAAAATTATTGATATCTCATCACTCGGAGGAAGTCCTATAACAATTTCATTCTCGGTATCTGATGTCGGTGATGAGATTTTAAGCTCCATCGTATTTATTGACAATATACGATTTAATTAAAAGACAGAATAATCATAGTAGCCAGATTTCCCGTGGCAGATCAAGCCCCAGAAGCTCTAGCCCCGTTTGGGTTACAAGCCACATGTCCTCCGGCATATTCCCGAAATAGACCATGTCATTCCCGAAACATCCCACTTCGATACATATAATCATTCCCGGTTTCAGTTCAGTGTGATCATTCTCTGCGAGCCAGGGTACTTCATGATTGAGAAGACCGATTCCATGCCCGACGAATTCTATTGGAATTACCTGGTCCTTGTCCTGTCGAAGCACCTCTTTTTTAGCCAGTTCGAATACATCGCACGCTCTCATTCCCGGCCGGACCTTTGCTGTTGTTCCCAAATAGGCATCCCGTCCCCATTTAGACAGATCGGCAAGCTTCGGGGGAAGCTTTTTCCCGACGTAAAATGAGCGCTGGAAGTCCGTCCAATAACCCCTATAGGTCGGACCGCTGTCGGCAAACCCCTGGTCACCTTCTCTGATAATACGATTGTAAAACGGTGTTGTAACTAGACGCCATTTACCAGGTGCATCACTTCCACAAAGAAAAAGGGTAACGTTGCTAATGCACGGTGAGTCATACATATCCTCCTTCACAAACTCTTCCCAGATCGTTTTGTGCACTTCCCTTTCACTTACTCCCGGTTTTATGGTATTCCACCCTTTCGAGAGGACCCGTTTCGCCTTTTCGCACATTGACCTCATCAGATCAATCTCCCATGAGGTTTTGATCATTCTCTGATCCCATACAATCCTATCGGCGCTTACAAAACTCACCTCTGGGAATGCGGCTTCAATGGTCCGAATCTCGTCGACCGAAACCTGATGCATGTACTCTGAGCCGTACTCCAACCCAATCCTACTATGTTCAAGGTTGAGCTCCCGAATGGTGTTAACGAGCACATCCATAAAACTGTCAGGAAGATTCCAAAGCTTTACCGGGCTCCAGTACCGTGAATCCTTTATCCAGGTCGTCTTTTCTACACTGTTATTGAGAACCCATTCCCCGATAAACACCGGATCATGCTCCTGTGAGAGGATCAGACAATGGCGCCATCTGTGGGTGTACCGGATGTTAGACTCCCTGTAGCCTCCGTAATAGTATTTGTTGTCATATGAGAAAAGGATCATCGCGTCTGTTTCATATTTTTCAAGAAGCTGTCGTGCCCTGAGAATTCTGGCATCGAATTCCACCCGGGGGATGTGGGGACTGAAATCTTCCTTGGGCTCCATATATCCTTCTGTACCTTTACTGAATATGGCTGTGTTTTTTTTAGATCGATCAAATTTATTCATTGCAGGAGCAATTCCCCCTAAGTAGCGATGGTGAATAAAATAATTATTCGCTGGTGAATTATTCACTAGCGAATAATTAGGGTTGTTTCCCGAAAGCTGTTTAATTCAACTCGGGCTCGAGCGGCCCTGCAAGCTCCTTGACAAAGAAGAGCATCCCTGGCAGTGTAGGCATGAAGCTCGAGGGCACCCAGATATCAGGCCCGTATTTCAAGGTCACCCACAGGCTCATTCCCTGCCACATCATACCTCTGCCCAGCGCCCCATCGGCACCGCCTATTGCATAATCTGCCTTTAGAAAGAGTCCCGGCCCGATGGTATTTGCCCGCGCAGAAACGAGTGTGGTTCTGCTCTTGAAACTGGTGATGGCATTTTGTTCAATGGTCAAAGGGTGCAACTTGGCAGCGATCCGGTGTGTCTGGGCCTTCCATTCATCCTCCGATGAGAACTCGCCTGCAAACTGCGGTTCCCAGAAAGCAATGTGAAATACCCTACCAATTCCATACACAACAACGAGCTTGGCACCACCATCCTTCAGCTCAAATATCTGTTCCCCGAACAATGGAAGATCCTTTTTCGTTGCAAAATGACGCTGTTTCTTCGGCACCGTCAGTTTCCCCAACGGTTCATAGAGTGCATGCTCCATGGCATATTGAAACGCTCCCGGATTGTTCGGTGGGAGTGTGTTTCCCTCCCCGTCGCTCCATTCATCCATATTGAACCCGTGAACATGGGAGCAATCGACATTCCATTTTGAAAGAAAATGAACAACCCATCGGTACATTCCCATGGGGCCTACAGGTAGTATAAAGACGATATCCCTTCCCTCTTCTTTGGCCATACTGATCTGAAGTGCGATCTCATGTCCCATAAGCGTATCAAAATCTGCAAGTGTATCGCAGGGAACAATGTTATACCCATTATTCCACCAGCTCTCCCGTTTGCCGATCTGTTCGGGTTTATTGCTGCAGCATCGCTCGATCTTCTTAAGGTCCCAGCCCTTTGGATAGAAGCCCTCGAGCAGGGTTTCCTTCATCGTCGAAATCAGATTGATATCTCCCATTTTTGTCTCCTCTCCCTCATTTCTTTATAGTTTATTTGTATGAATACAAAGCGAGTATCGTTAATACTAAAAAACCAGAGTATCACTCGTCTATCCGCACCTCCTTTCCAGTCCGAGCAGATTCGATAGTTGCAAAGGCAAGCTTCAATGCTTTTTTACCCCCGTCAAATGTAGCCCTTTGTATTTCATTGTTTTGTTCGATACAATCGATAAAGTAATTCCACTGAAGCAGGAAGGGATCGGTTTGATCGACCTTCTCAATTATGTATGAGCCATCTTTTTTGTAAATCAATAGAGGCGCTACCCTTCCCCTGTCTTCAAGAAGCTTTCCAGCCTTGAAATTCCACTCTACGGCTCCACCTTCACAGAGTATGCGCAATGTTTGGGTAAAGGGATAGGCAGGTGGAAATCCCCAACCGGCCTGAACATGGCCATACTGGTTTTCTCCAAACTGTATGTGGCTTTGCATGTGCATCCAGCCACCGTAGTCCTCATTATACATTCCCTTCGATCGAACCGCACGTGGATTTTCAAAGATCCAGTTCAGATAGTCAAGATCATGAATCTGTACATCGAGTGCAGCGCCAACTCCATGTTCCTGTTTTATATGCCATGCATCCTCCTGCCAGTCTGGAAGTGCCACAAGCCTTTCACAGTATACGTGCAGTGGCTTCCCCAGATCCCCGCTCTTCAGTATCTCCCTCGATTTGACATACTCTGGCCAAAAGCGGAGCACATGTCCTGACATCGCTTTTATTTCACTTTTATGTACAATATCTATCATCCCATCAGCATCGTTGAGGGTGGTTGCCAGGGGTTTCTCACAGAAGATGTGTTTTTTATATTCTGCAGCTACCTTCACGTATTCAAAGTGTGTGGATGTCGGAGTGCAGACTGCCACGACGTCAATATTTTCCGAATCAAGCATGGCTGCCACATCTTCATAAAATGCTGCATTTACCTCTTTTGCAAGCCCATGTCCCTTCTGATGCACCCTGTCAAATACAGCGGCTACGGAAGCGTTTCTTACCTGGTGATGAAGAATATGTGCATGAATCCTGCCAATATACCCCGCACCAATAATTGCAACATGAACCATTCCCTCCTCCACTCGGTCACTTTGAATATGCACGTATGACTTTTACAATTGCATCTGCAATCTGGTTTGTATCCTCTTCAGTACTCGTTGGAAAGGCGAAGCAGGTAAAGGTGTGCTTCTCGTGCCAGAGTGCATTGGGGACTTCGACTGTGCTGTAATCAACACTGGCCGGGTCAGTGTACTCCTTCGATATAAATGGAAAGCCTGAATTACCGAAGGCTCTTTTATCAGTAAATGCTCTCTCTGTATGGCATTGTGGCCAGAAAACCCTCCAGCAGGGAGCGCCCTCAGCGGCTGCAGCCTCTACAAACTGGTTTATATTGCAGTTCATATTTTCAATATCGAGGGAAAATGCAAGCACGTACCACCCATTGCGACGCTCAGGTGTATCAACGGGCATATGCTTGATCTGCGGCAAATCTTTCAATCTGTTCATCAGTATATGAGCATTTCTTCTTCGGGCAGGGATGTTCCAGGTGTCTAATCGGTCGAGCTCGGCAAGCCCAATGGCTGACTGCATCTCTGTCATACGATAATTCCAGCCAACCATATTGTGAATATAGGGGAGTTTCTGTTCCATTTCGAGCAGGTTCAATCTTTCCTTCACGTCATAGCCATGGTCGCGAAAGCTGCGGGCCCTCCATGCAAGCTCCTCATCGTCTGTTGTTACCATCCCCCCTTCTCCACCGGTTGTAAAGGTCTTGTTCTGACAGAAACTGGTAGCCGCTATATGTCCGATGGTACCTGTTTTCTTTCCTTTGTACTCACCCCCAAACGCCTCGGCATTATCCTCGATGACCAGCAGGTTATGTTTCTTTGATAATTCCATGATAGGATCCATATCACATACATTCCCGTAAAGGTGTACGGGAATGATAGCCCGTGTCCGCTCTCCGATCAATTTTTCAGCAGATGCAACACTGATACAGTGATCATCGATATTGACATCGGCAAAGCGTGGTATTGCTCCTGCCTGAACAACCGAAAAACTGGTTGCAATAAAGGTGTATGATGGGACGATCACCTCATCGCCTGGGCCTATTCCAAGGGAAGTAAGGGCTACATGGAGCGCAGCTGTTCCGGTTGCCACACTGACCGCAAATTTGCTTCCCTGCCACCGGGCATATTTTTTTTCGAATTCCATACCCTTCGGACCGGTCCAATAGTTCACCTTCCCCGATTTCAAAACCTCTACAACAGCCTGTATAGCCCTATCATCAAAATTGGGCCAGCCGACGAGCTTGTTTTTGACAGCCTTTGGACCACCCTCGATCGCTAATTTATCTGTCATTGGGTACTCCTCCCATGATTCTTAAAACATCAATAGAAACGTATCAATGGTATACTGCACACCGAGCTAGTACGTAATCTTAAAAATTCGCTCTGACTAGCAGATCACCAGGACAGGAAACCGCCGTCCAGGATCAGTGACTGACCATTCATGTAGTCTGATGCAGAAGAGGCAAGGTAAACAATGGTACCTTCCAGTTCCTCGAGCTTTCCCATCCTGCCCATCGGAATCTTGGCCATTAGTTTCTTCCCCAGCTCTTTATCCTCTTCAAATGCCCATATCGTTTGATCCGAACGAAAGAAGCCCGGCGCAAGAGCTGTTACGTGCAATCCTCGGGGAGCCCACTCGACGGCTAGCTCACGGGTAAGACCCAAAACTGCTGATTTACTGGCAACATAGGAGGCCTGTGAAACATAGCTCGAACCGCTTATTCCGTACATCGATGCTATGTTAATAATCTTTCCGTAACCCTGTTCAAGCATTCTTCGCCCAACCCGCTGTGCACAGAGAAAGAGACCTGTTACATTGGTGTCGATCACACTCTGCCACTGTTCAGGTGTCATAGACTCGGCATCAGCAACAGCAGATATACCGGCATTGTTTACCAGGATGTCGATCTTTCCATGCGTGGATAGGGTCTTCGCAACCATCTCATCAACATCTTCTTCATTTGTTACATCAACTTGCAGGGGGAGGACCATGTGTCCAAAATTCCTCAGGTCCTCTGCAACTTCCTGCAGCATTTCAAAATTACGGGCAGCAACTGTAAGATCAGATCCTGCCTTGGTTAATCCCCGGGCAAAGCTGACACCCAGCCCCCTGGATACGCCGGTAACAATTGCCGATTTTCCCGTAAGATCATACATCTGTAATAAACTGTTATCCATTCTCTCTTACCTTCACGGTCGTTTCTGCGCCTCCTCAATCATGGCAACAACATTCTGGAGGGGCACATCTGCCTGAATAGTGATTCCTGGTTCAAGAACATACCCCCCATCCTTTCCCATTTCATCTTTCAGTCTCTTAACCGTATCTCGTATTTCGGTCGGTTTTCCAAAAGGCAAAAGCTGCTGCGTGTTAAGACCGCCGCAGAAGGTCAAATCCTTGCCGAACTCTTTTTTCAAGCTCAATATGTCCATCGCTTCCGGTTGTATGGGATGAAGGATATCGAGACCAATGTCTATCATGTCGGGTATAACCTCTGTGATATTTCCACAGCTGTGATGAAAAACCAGATAACCCTTTTTTTTTGCCAGAGAGTAAATTTCCTCCAGTCCGGGTTTGATCATTCGTTTCCAGTTCGCAGGCGACAGTATTAAGCCATTTTGTGTACCGTAATCATCACTTACAGCGATTGCATCAAACTCGAAGTTCTCGAAGAGGATCTCCATTGTTTTCAAAATGTATTCGGTAATACCCCACAGGAGCGATTCGACAAATCCTGGGTTTTGAGATACATCGAGCAGGAGATGCTCCATACCACGCATGAAAGTCGCTCTTTCCCACAGGTCCCCTACCCATATAACGGTGAAATGCTCGTTATTGTTCCTACACCATTGGGCAATCCCCTCGAATCGGTAGGCTTCCGCTGCATCTGGAAAGGTGTAGAGTGAGAGGTCAGGTTCATGAAGAGGGGGACCAATTGGAGCACCCCTGTCGATATCACTGGTGGACCACACAACACCAAACTCATCGGTAATTGTCGGTCCATACTCGTCAGGATGTGCATAGAGAGGTTTAATCGAGTCCGGAGCTGTCATACGAATCGGGAAGTTGAGCTTTTCTTCAATTTCCAGCGTCCCGTAGTGTTTTTCAAGCAACTCCTGGATGGGTGGGGAAAACATGAAGTTGTACGGAACTCCACCTGTTTCCCTGTGGCCAATTGTGTGCAGGATCCAGTTTTTATTCGGTAGAGCTTCCCCTGATCCTGTCATCTTTTTTCATCCTGTTTTATCTACTTACCCCTCTGCATCTCAGCCACAGACTCAAGTATGCATTCTGCCATGTAATCGAGCTGTACCTGCGTTAAGCCATAGAGCGGAAGATGGGTAAATCTCCTGTTGAATACCTCTTCAGCAACCGGGCAGCTTTTCTCAATTGCGTCCACATCATAGCCAAGCGTCTTGACTACCGCAAATTTATACAGGGGAGCAAAATGAGGTATATTAGTTATTCCCCTGTCATCGAGCTTTTTTTTCAGGTCCTGAATATCACCACCAGCCTTATCAGGATCAATCTGAAGCAGATAGAGATGGTATGTGGATTGTATGTCAGCGGTATCGAGAAGCTGAGGTATAATTGCTTCATTTTCACTGAACCGCCTGTTGAGATACTCAGCAGCCTCTTTCCTCTCATTATTGATAGAATCTATCCTTTCAAGCTGGCGGAGAAGACCGATCGCTTGAATCTCGGTGGACGAAGAGTTGTTTGCTGCAAAAGGGCCATGCTTCCCCTCAAGCGCAACCACATCATAGAGCCAGTTCTTTATCTTTTTTGAGAGGTCTAACCCAAGAAACCGGGATTTTTTAATATCCTCACCGAAACGGGGTATATTCGTGGTAATCACCCCTCCTTCACCAAAGGAGGTGATATTTTTTACCTCATGGAAGCTGAACGAACCGAAATGACCAATGGTTCCAATTTTCTTCCCCTTATATACGGACCCGAAAGCATGGGCTGCATCCTCTATGACGACGAGGTTGTGTTTTTCTGCAAGCCTCATAATCGGATCCATATCGACGGGCCATCCCCCGATATGCACAGGAATAATCACTTTTGTCCTATCGGTTATCTTCCTTTCAACATCTTCGGGATTCATGTTAATCGTTCTTTTATCGAGATCGGCAAATATCACCTTAGCCCCTATGGCAAGGGGGTATGAAATCGTAGCAATAAATGTAATTGCCGGTGCGATGACCTCATCTCCCCTTTGGAGATTTGCATATCTATATCCAATCTCAAATCCGGATGTTGCGTTGGTGATAAAGGTGCTGGACTCTGTTCCGAGGAAACTGTTTACCCTCTCTTCCAACTTCGCAACATTATCACCCAGTGACAGCTTGCCTGGTGGCTTCCCGTGTTTCGCAAGATCTCGAACATTCGACTCCACCGTTTTCATTATTGAATCATACTCATCATCATCCTTTTGAATCAGGAACCGAATCACGTCGAGAACATCATCGGCGTTATAATTTTCACCAACCGCTGCCCATGGAACTTTCGACTCACCTGTGGCATATCGAAAATCTGATGGTTTTGTTTCCGGCATGAGATTTACCTCCCCTTTCATCAAAGATATCATTGCCCGCATTAATCTTCTATAAAAACAACCCGCGCTGGTGCTCCTGAAGTGCCTCTGATCGACAGTGGTAGACATACGAGCTTCCCACTGTCAGATTTGATTCTGTCGAGATTAACAAGCGGAGCAACGAGAAGAACTCCCCGCTTGAAAAGCTCGCCAAGAAGCCCGCCCTTCTCCTCCTCATCATCTTCAGACCAGGAAGCCTCTATGCACGGGACATCGACACCAAAAATACTGATATCCCTGTCCAATACCCACTCGAGAGCACTTCGAAGCATATTAGGGCACTGAAGTACGTAGCCCGGTTTGTTCCACATCTTTCCCCAACCTGTATCGATTATCAGGGCATCACCCTTCTTTATCTCCGGTGCATTTTCTTTTA
>CAYFYU010000102.1:9799-10863 GCA_964347455.1 uncultured Spirochaetota bacterium
TCTCCTTGAAGAAAATCAGACTTACATCAAATCCATTTTCTTTTAAAAGAGAATCATCGATTAGCGCTTTTTCCTTCTGTGGCGGAAGTTTAATAATCCTGGCCGGTCTAATATAGCTACTCACGTCGTACTCATCGAGAGTTTTTCCATCTTCAAGTATGTGCGATCCTGCCTCAACATAGGTGCCCGATATGGTCGAAACAACGATTCTGGATGCAAAAAAATCGTTCTCCTTTACCGTTGCAATAGTCTCAACCTCAACGTGAGGTATAATATTCTCCAATCCAGGCAGCTCGTAATACCCCCACAAACCATTTTCAATCTGACCACTCAAATCGATAACTGCGCCCATATTATCCCTCCCTTTTCGCTAGTAATATGCTCATTTTGCAGTATAGCCACCGTCCACTGGAAGTACTGCGCCCGTTATAAATGATGCTTCATCTGATGCCAGAAACAGTATCGCCATTGCGATCTCATCTGGGCTGGCAAATCTACCGAGTGGATGCATCCTCTTAATTGATTCTGCTGACTCGACAGGGTTATTCTCGAGACTCAATAAGCGTTCAATCATGGGGGTTAGGGTTGTCCCCGGGCAGATACAATTGACGCGTATGTTGTATGATCCGTACTCGACTGCCATCTCCTTTGTCAGGAGAATAACACCACCCTTTGAAGCACAGTATGCCGAAGAATCCGGCCATCCCAGAAGCCCCGAAATGGAAGACGTATTTACTATTGATCCTCTTCGACTTTCCATCATGCGGGGGAGAACATATTTTGACATGAGGTACATCCCCTTCAGGTTTACATCGAGTACCCTATCCCATTCCTCTGCCTTCATCTCTACGAGGGGACACGAAAGCTCAATACCAGCATTGTTGCAGAGTATATCTATCCCTTGACACCTCTCATTGATTTTTTCAACCCCATCACATACTTCCGGAGCTCCGGGAAACACTGTAGGATCGTTGTCGTCACAATCTCCGGCACAGGTTGTCCAGCCGTCGCCATCCGTATCGAATCCTTCGTCAATTTGGCCATCACCGTCGTTATCCACACCG
>CAYFYU010000102.1:10873-13074 GCA_964347455.1 uncultured Spirochaetota bacterium
TACTTCCTCCTCATTGGTGATGTCTATCCCCACAAGGAATGCATCTCCCCCGATTTGTTCAATATCACCGACTGTTTTCATCCCGTTTTCAGAGGAACTGTCGATAACCGCAACACGAGCTCCCTCATGGGCGAAAAGCTCGGCCGTTGCCTTTCCAATACCCGAACCTGCACCTGTTACAATTGCCGATTTACCTTTAAACCTCATCATTGAATTTCCCTTATACCGTTTGCCGTGTAACCTCCGTCAACGGGCAGTGCAACACCTGTTATGAATGAAGAATCATTGGAAGCGAAGAAGAGCGCTGCGTTGGCGATCTCCTCGGGAAGACCAACCCTCTTCAGAGAAGCCATATTCGAAAAGCTTTCCCTCGCTTTTTGGGGATCATCCTGTTTCTGAAGATAGTTCTTGAACATCTCAGTATCGGTAAACCCGGGACATACGCAGTTTACCCTTATATTTTCATCTGCATAATCAAGGGCCATTTGTTTTGTCAGGAGGACCATTCCTCCCTTTGATGAACAGTAGGATGCAAGGACCGGATTTCCCAAAAGGCCACGAATGGAAGCAATGTTAACTATGGCGCCGCCTCCCCTCTTTTTCATATTGGGTATCGCATACCTAGAAGTCAGGAACGCTCCTTTCAGATTTACATCAATAACCATATCCCATTCATCTTCTCCAATTTCGGTTACTCTGTCAGGTGTACGGGTTGTGCCGATACCGCTGTTGTTCACCAGTATATCGAGCCCACCGAAGTTTTGAGTAAGCCTATTCACCATATCCTTAACAGCGTCAGATTGTGATATATCAGCCTGCAGGAGCAAGGCCTCTTCACCATTCCGGCTTATTGCAGTACAGGTCTCTTTGCCGCCCGATAGATTCTGATTAACATTTACTCCAACTATTGCTCCTTCCCGAGCAAATAATAGTGAGATGGCTCTCCCAATTCCCGACCCCGCACCGGTTACAAGGGCTACCTTTCCCTGCAAACGTTTAAACTGCATGTTTTTAATCCGCGTTGATAATCATATTATAGAATAAAGTGGTATTACGCTTTGCTTTGGGAGAACATGGCCTTAAAATATCTTACAATCCCCTCCTGTCCAATGACAAAAATGAGGATAATCCCCAGAATAATTACCTCCCAAAAGGGATTTAGGCCAAGCAAACTGAATCCATTGAGCAAGAGGTACATGGCAAGAATACCAAGCAAAGACCCTAATATCGATCCCTTTCCACCGTAAATCGTTGTACCTCCGATGAGAACTGCCGTAATAACCTCCAACGGTGCATTGATACCGGCATCGGGGATGACAGCTCTGATTCTAACGGTGAAAAGCATCCCGGCCAGTGCACAGATAAACCCACTCAGACAATACACAAGATACCTGATCCGCTTAACAAAAATTCCTGAAACATAGGCAGTCCTCTCATTACCACCTATCGCAAAGATGCGCCTTCCCAGGAGAGTCCTGCGGAGGAGCAAGGTAATCACTACTGCTGTTGCAACGAGAATTACGAATAGGATTGGCAATCCCAAAACATTCACATAATAGAGGTTCAAGAATTTTTCCGGAAGATCTGTAAAGACGTTTCCTTTCAAAAGCGCATAGACCACACTTCTTACGATGGACATCGTCGCAAGGGTCACGATGAAGGGTGTAAGTCTTAGATTTACCACCAATACGGCGTTGAGGAAGCCGACTACTATGCCCGAGAGAAGGGAGATCGCGATCACAAAAAAGAACGGCATACCGGCAACGTGTAGCGTTCCCAGTACCGCTCCTGACAGGGCCATAACTGCACCGATTGAGATATCGAAGCCTCCGCTTATCAGCACCACCGTCTCTGCAATGGCAAGCATTCCCAGCTCACTCATACGCGTCAATACTGCGGTTATGTTCCCATATGTCATAAACGTTGGAGAGAGATAGGTAAGGGCTGCCATGATGATAATATTTACAGCGACCAGAATAAGTATGATCTTCAGTTGCCCCCCTCGTGCGATGCGCATATATTTACACTCCTTATCTCTTCAAGTACCGCAATGAGTCCAGTGTAATTGCGAGAACAATAAGTACCCCCGTGATTAACCCTTGCCAGTAGGGATTTACCGCGAGCATGGTGAGCCCAGCCAGAATTATACCGAGCAGAACTGAGCCAAGAAATGTTCCCAGCACGCTCCCAGAACCACCGAA
>CAYFYU010000102.1:13084-13884 GCA_964347455.1 uncultured Spirochaetota bacterium
GGGGCTGAACGAACCCGCTTTTACCAACCAAAATCAAACCGGAGAGTGCAGAGAGAAAACCTGAAATAACATACACAATTAGCTTTATTCTTCGTACCGGAACTCCAGAATACAGGGCCGACTCTTCTGCACCACCAATGGCAAAGAGGTTACGTCCGAATCGGGTGGTTAATGTTATGTATATGAAAATTCCGAGCACAAGTATGAGAAAGACAAAGGGTATGTATCCTTTTCCTATGATCTGGTATACAGAAGGTATCGGTGTGATATATACCCCTTTTGTGATAACCATGGTCACACCGCGGTATATGTTCATTGTACCAAGTGTTATAATGAGTGCGGGAACGGCAAGTCGAGTTATGAGGAATCCGTTGATCGAGCCAAGGATAATACCCAGTATGATCATGAAGGGATAAACTACCCAGAGTGGCCACCCCTGTACGATTCCCTGTCCACCTATATTAATGGCAAACGAAAGAATTGCACCAACTGAGAGATCAAACCCTCCCGAAAGAATGACGAGTGTCATTCCAATGGATACAATGCAGATTGTCGTTATCTGACGTGAAATAATCTCGAAATTTTTCATCGAGAAGAAGCCGTTGATTGTAACTGAGAACACAGCTATCATGACGATGATGTAAATGAGAATCGGCGCTTCTCTTACCTGAAATAACTTTCGCACCTGATCCAATGCGCTCTCTATCCCTTTGGTGCCATTCACGCTACATTTCCCCCTCTCAACACTTCGTTCCTTGGCAGCACTTCGGCCTTATAGGCCTCAGCACTTGACAGCACTT
>CAYFYU010000103.1:0-13377 GCA_964347455.1 uncultured Spirochaetota bacterium
TTGAAAAGGCACCCAATGCCCCGTATGTACAGGTATGGGAATCTGCACCGACGACGAGGTCTCCTGGAATGATGAGTCCCTTTTCCGGGAGAAGAGCATGCTCAATACCCATTTCTCCGACTTCAAAATAATTTACTATTCCCATTCGATGGGCAAACTCACGGACGTACTGCGCTTGCTCGGCTGATTTTATATCCTTGTTTGGAGTAAAATGATCGGGTACGAGGGCGATCCTTTCTCTATCCCAGACTTTGTCGATGTGTAATTTAGAAAATTCCCGTATTGCAATCGGTGCTGTAATGTCGTTCGCAAGTGTCATATCACATTGTGCTTCGATGAGCTGGCCCGGTTTTACCTCCTTCATTCCTGCATGGGCTGCAAGTATCTTTTCTGTAACAGTCATTCCCATCGCGTGCTCCATGGTGTGTATAAATCGATGATATAGTAATAATTAAAGGTCAGGTCGACAAGCTGTTTCAGGAGTGGGGTATATTTTTATTGACAATTAGGGGTATTGAGGTAAACTAGTAGAAAAATTTTGAGGAGGAGTATTCATGAGGAAAGGGTTTCTTTTAATTTTTGTATCGATATTCTTGTTAGGCGCGCTGCAATTTGTAACTGGTCAGGAACTGAGAATCTACAATGATGGTGTGATAGATTATGTTCCCGCTGCGGCAAGCTTTGTTCTAAACGCTGAGGATAGGGAATCTTCTTTGAAGGAGATACAGTACAGTGTCGACGGGTCACCTTTAAAAGTCTATACTGGCCCGATTTCACTAACGGAAGAGGGAAGGCATATCATTGTATACAGAGCACTGGATAAAACTGAAAATATCAGCAGTGAAAAAATATATCCCGTAATCGTTGATGCAACTCCTCCCGAAGGCTTCGTTACCATCAATGGACCGGTCTTTGTCAAAGGCTCCAGCTACTATATTACTGGGAAAAGTTCCGTTGTAATCTGGGCTGAGGATAACTTGTCAGGCGTTGATGTTGTTTGGGTCTCTCTCGATGATAGTGATTTCATTGAATATACTGAACCTGTTTCTATTACGAGGGAAGGGCAGCATACGGCATCTGTCTATGCTGTTGATAATGTGGGCAATAGAACAGAGGTCTTCTCGGTAACCGGTTATGTGGACAACTCTCCTCCCGAGGTTAGTATCAAGCCGAAGAAGCCTTTCGTTGAAGCAGGAGGAGAGAGGTATACAAATAGAGAAAACGAATACACAATTGCTTCTGATGATGCATACGTTGGAACAAGTTCCATAATGGTGTCTTTCGACGGAAGTGACTTTGTAACCTACAGTGGTGCTTTTAAAGTACAGGTTCCGGGTTATCATACAATACGGGCCAAGGCAGTTGACCTTCTTGGTAACGAGTCCAGTCCGACTGAGCTGAGCTTCTACGTTGATGTAAGGCCTCCCGAAGCGGAGATGGGCGTAACATTTGAGGAATGAGGGGTAATTTGGGATAGAATTATTTACAAGATTAAATAAATTAAATATTTTATATCACTACCCCTGCTCATTGAAGCAGGGGCGTTTTTTTAAATTTCATTATTCAGGTGAAGAGTAGATGCTTGAAAAATACGTTCGGAATATATATGGATATGTCAAAAAACAGAACGAATGGAGAAGCAAAACGATAAACCTCATAGCTAGCGAGAACGTGGTATCAGATACCGTTCGTAAACTATCGGGTTCCGATTTTGCACATCGTTATGCAGAGGGGCATCCAGGTGAGCGGTATTATCAGGGTACCGAATTCATCGATAAAATTGAAAGTGATTTAAGAAACGATATTAAAACGCTTTTTCGATGCGCCCATGCTGATGTGAGACCCATAAGCGGAACAATTGCTAATGAAGCGGTATTTTCCAGTTATATCAATCAGGGCGATATTGTGATGGTGAACTCGACACCCGGAGGGGGGCACATCAGTCATCATCTCGCCGGGTCGGTGGGGAAGTTTACCAGAAATGTCATCAATTTTCCCCTCTCTGAAGATGGTTTTCACATAGACATAGAGAAGACCAAAGATCTCATCCGTACCTGCATGCCCAAAGTTTTGGTTTTTGGAAGAAGCCTCTTTCTTTTTCCCGAACCGGTAAAGGATCTGATCGATATATGCCAGGAGTACAGGATTCGCGTTATATACGATGCTGCACACGTACTTGGCCTTATTGCCGGAGGATTGTTTCAGGACCCTCTTGGTGAGGGTGTATTTATCGTTACTGGCAGTACCCACAAAACCTACTTCGGTACTCAGAGAGGAATAATCATGAGCAATATGGGCTACAACGAATGGCAGAAGGTTGATAAAGGTGCCTTTCCAGGTTCATCGAGTAACCATCATCTCGATACTCTTGTCGGACTCGCAGTTGCTACTCAGGAGATGATCAGCTTTGGAAAGGCTTACAGTAAACAGATCGTTAAAAATGCAAAATCGCTTGCAAAAGCAATGAAAAAGCAGGGGTTCAAGGTTCTCGCAGAGGAGTTTGACTATACTGAATCTCATCAGATCGCAGTTGATATGCATGAGTACGGAGGCGGCAAGATGGCTGCTAATCTTTTAAAGGAAAACGATATAATCCTGAATATGAACATTCTGCCCCATGAATCGTTGAGGAATGTGACCAACCCCGACGGCATACGAATTGGAGTTCAGGAAATGACGAGAGTCGGGATGAGAGAGGCTGAAATGGACCGGATTGCAAGCCTTATCGCTGAATGTATTCAGAAAGGGAAGGAAGTACGGGTGGAGGCCAATAGACTCCGCCAGGAGTACCAAACTGTACAGTACTCTTTTGATGAGTTGCTCGGCGATCTGGCTTCGCCTAATCTGATGAGCACCACTACCGATGCAACAGGGGCTAAAAACGGATAAAAAGATGAAAAACATTCTCATTTCGAACGATGATGGAATTCAGAGCAGGGGTATATGGGCGTTAAAGGAATATTTTGAAGAATATTTCCAGGTCTTTATTGTCGCCCCTGACAGAGAGCGAAGTGCAACGAGCCATTCAATATCGCTTCACGATCCCATCAGACTTAAGATGATCGAGGATGACCGCGTATTTTCTGTAAACGGAACGCCAGTAGATGCAGTGCATATTGCCATCCTTGGTGTTATAAAGGCACCGATCGATGTTGTTGTTACAGGGATTAACAATGGATTAAATCTCGGATATGATGTATTCTATTCAGGAACGGTTTCAGCCGCATTTCAGGCTGCTCTCTCTCATATTCCCGGTGTTGCCGTGTCGTTGGACATCGGCGGAAAAACGATGCATTATGAAACAGCCGCCTTTTACGCTAGAAAAATAATAGAAAAAATTGATGAGAATCGATTTGAGAGTGATATAATTCTGAATGTAAATGTGCCGAATCTCGAAGTGGAGAAAATTGAAGGGATAGAGGTGACGAGACTCGGGAAGAGATACTACGATGACAAGCTCATAGAAAGAGAGGACCCCAAAAAAAATAAATATTACTGGATTGAAGGGGCAATACCACGTGACGTACTCGAAAAGGGGACTGATGTAAAGGCAGTTCATGATAACAAGGTGTCAATTACTCCCCTTCGGTTTGATATTACTGCTGGCGATTACATCGAAAAACTGAAAGATTGGAAATTTCACGAGCTGGGATAGTTTAAACATACGAATATGAAGAAAGAAACGAAGATCAAAAAGCTCCTTGATGACGGGAAGAAATATTTTGAAAAACGGAGCTTCGAGCTTGCACTTCAGAATTTCCTCGATGCTCTGGAATTAGATCAGGACAATCCAGAAACGCAATATTACCTTGGAATAGTTTACGCGAGGATGGGACGGTATGAATGGGCCGCTGAATATTTACAAAGGGTGCTCGATTCGGAATTGGCCTATATCAACAAGATTCACACGGAGATGATACTCGGTTATATCTTCACCATCCAGGAAAAGTATGATGAGGCACTCATGCTGTTCCAGGGGATAATCAAGCTGGGATTGGAGAGTGCACAGGCCTATGCCGCAATCGGGTATATCATGGACAGAAAGGGTGATTTCAAGCAAGCGGCCATGAACCTCTATCGTGCAATAGAAATCGACCCGGATAACGCAAACGCGCACAACTCCTTGGGATTCATCTACGCTGAATCAAACCTGAATCTCAACGAGGCATTGAAGGAATGTAAAAAAGCAGTATTGTTGGATAGGGATAATCCGGCTTACCTGGATAGTCTCGGATGGGTTTACTATAGACTCGGGGAGATTTCCCGGGCAAGAAGTTATTTAAAAAAGGCTTTGAAAAAGGCCCCAGCTAACGAAGAGATCAGATCTCATCTAAAAATTGTCATGGACGATGTGAAAGCCTCTGAATCGTAAAACCAGCCCTGTGGATATTTACTCAGCTATTTCCCTTAATAGTACCTTCGTTCCTTGGCAGGACTTTCAGCCCTTGACAGGACTTTCAGCCCTTGGCAGGACTTTCAGCCCTTGGCAGGACTTTCAGCACTGCAATGCATATTATTTAACGATGTCCTTCCTTTTCACTTTGTCTTTTTATAGATTGTATTTTCTTATTAGTGCCTTCGGCTTCATGAAATAGATAAAAGCAGGAAGAATGAATATAACGCCAATAAGGCAGCCGAGCATTGTGACCGAAATTAGAAATCCAAAGTAGAGAATCGGTTTAAAACTTGAAAAGAGGAGTACAGAAAAGCCTGCTATCAGGGTAAATGAGGTGAAAAATATAGGAATACCCGAGGTAGTTAGCGCGCTTTTTATTCGTTCGTCGAGGGGTAGATCGTGTGCGGTTCGCGTGAATCGAATGAGATAATGTATACTGTTGTCAACTCCAAGACCGACGGCAATGCTCGCAATCATCGAGGTGATGAAATCAAGAGGGACTTTGAAGTAGCTCATGGCGCCGAAATTCAGGAGTAATCCAAAAATGATCGGTATGAGACCAAAAACCCCATAAACAAAGGATCTGAAAGTAAAGGTTATTATGAAGAATACAATAACGACGCTTATAAAGATACTGAGCAACTGTGATCTCACGAGATAGTCGACCAGAGAAACATAGATCAGATCAACACCGGCGAGTTCGACATCTATTCCTGCAAATGGCGCATCATTTACAAACGTCTTGAAATCTTTAATAAAAACTTTCAGATCGGATATCGTTATATCTCTTTGATTGGTACCGGCAGACCGCACCACGATATTCGCTTGTTTGAAGTCTTCTGTTATTACGTGACTCAAACTTTTTGTAAACTTTGACATTTTAAACATCAGCAGAATTTTAAGGAGCTCTGCATCGTTCTCAGGCAGCCTGTAAAAAGCAGGATCATTTTCGTGTATGAGTTGATTGGCTCGCTTTACATAACCGACGAGTGAATTTGTCTGGCCAAGGACGTCCTTGTTTCTAATCCATTGCTCAATCTTTTCGATATAACGCAGGGTCTCGAGATTACGAAATTCCAGTTCGCTATCATCCTCGGTAAAGAAGCCGACATTAATCGTGTTTACACTACCGAAATTCGATCGCACGAATCGCTGGCTTGCGAGAATCTCGGATTTTTTCTTGAAAAATCTATTCCAGCTTGTGTCAATCTTTATATTGTGAATACCGACAAATGACCAGATTGCAATTGCAATTGACACAAATAAAATGATCTTCCATTTACTGATAACAACCTCTCCGAGCTCACAAAACAAACGGTTTATTTTACTCGTTTCACTTATAGCGTAAACTCGTACTTTCGGCCTCTTCAGTGTACTGAGAGCCCCAGGAAGAAAGCTAAGGCTCAATACCATTGCAAAGAAAACGCCGATAAGAACAAATATACCGAGCTCCATCATCGGTTTGATTCGGTTAATGGTGAGAGCTGCAAATCCTGCGATCGTTGTCGTTGCTGCGAGAATAATCGTTTTGCTTATATTTCCAAAGGCTTTTTCAATTTTATTCTTTTTATGTAAGTCCTGAAAGATGTCACGGTAGTACTGATTCAAAAAATGTATACTGTATGAACTCGATATTATGAGAATGAGTGTAGGAAGCATGACCCCGACCATGGTGATCGTTTTTCCGAACATACCCATCAGCCCCAGTGTCCATACGATACTGCCTATCATGATGGTGAGGGGTAGAGCAACGCCCCTGAGGGATTTGAAATTCAGAAAAAGAACGATGATAACGAGCACAAGTATAGGTAGTGCAAGTCGAACAGAATCCCTGCTGATGTACTCCTTGACCCAGGATTCAATTATCGGGGCACCTGAAATATAAAATTCTTCAGGTCCCTTGTAGGGTTCAAGAATACGCAGTAGTTTTTCGCGCATGTACTGATGATCTTGATCCCCTTTGAGTCTGAGGTAAATTGCAAGCGATTCTCCATTTTCAGAGACAACCACATTTTTCAGCACCGGTTCTGAGAGCATCTCCTGCTTGAGTTTTTCAATCTTCTCTTTGGATTGAGGTATCTCTCCCGCTGGGAAGCTCGTCTTTACCACAACCATACCGAAGAGATATTTGAATACTTTTGCATTCAACGGATCGATAATCTCTTCAACCTCAGGTAGTTTTTCAATTTCCTGAGATATGTTCTTTATCTTTGTAAGTGTTGATAGTGAGTATGCATCATCGGACTTTACGCTGATCATAACAGATGTTGAAGTTCCGAATGTGTGCAGGGCTTTTCTGAGGGCAATGAGCTCGACATTATCTTCGGGTGCAAGATCAATGAGATTGGATGAAAGTTTTACATTTTTAGCAAAATAGCCAAAGAGCATTGTAAGGATGATGAAGATGATGATTATGGGAATTCTCACCCTTACAATGAGATGCGCAGCTTTATTCAGCATCTACTCGAATTCCGATAGTTTTTCAAAATATATAGGTAGTGAAGCTATGTGTCAATTCCGTTTATCGCTTTGAAAAATGACTTTTCGTTTTTTTCATATTTTACTAATTTTAGTGGGATAATTGAGCTAATTGAGTTTTTTCGATGAACAATGAAGCCATACTGAGATGTAAAAACTGCGGTACAAAAAATAGGGTAAAGCTTGATAAGCTCAAATCCCTGCCTCTTTGTGGTAAATGTAAGTCGCAGCTCCACATTCCAAACGGTCCGATCAGTATCTCTGAAAGCCAGATGGCCAAGGAAGTTCTGAAAGAGACAATACCAACTGCTGTTGATTTTTGGGCTCCCTGGTGTGGCCCATGTAGAATGATGACCCCTATACTCGAGGATATCGCACGGAATTATCCCGGCCGTGTCAAGGTTGTAAAGGTCAACTCCGACGAGAACCCCAATCTTTCAGTGCAATACGGAATACAGGGTATTCCGACGCTCATTCTGTTCAGAGACGGCAGAGAGGTGGACCGGCTGGTTGGGGCTGCCCCAAAAGAACACATCCTCAGATTCCTTCGACTGTAATCCACATACTTTATTTAAACAGTGAATACTATTTTTTAATGTTATGATGATGGGTTGATAGAAAATACGACATGCTTAATTGAAATCAAACTCATCGGCGCCAAAATCAATCTTACCGTAGGTCGAAGATTTGAGCTGGTTATCTATGTCTTCCAGGGCTCCCTCCTCACTATATACAGTACCAAATATGGGGAAACCAGGATCTGCATTATTATATCCCCGACCTTTTAGTCTATTATTGGGATCCGATTGCACATGATAATCGTATGGACTCCCAGAAAAACTGATTCCGTCTCCAACAGTATACTCCTCATTGAGGTCAGGTTTATTGGTGAAGAATGGTTGACCATTGATGTTAATCAGGTCGTTTCCGGGGTTGCTACCAAATAGATCATCGAGATAGTCGATGGTGTTGTCTTTATCGAAGATATTATTGTATATGACAGGATCGTTATTAACCGAAAAGAGATTATCGAGGAATATTCCCCTGAGATTGCTCCCATTGTAACCACCTATAATGATATTGTTTATGATCCACGACTTGGAGTTTTCCATATAAATTGCGTGGTAATCTCCATTTGCCATTAGGTTTTCTGTTCCGTTTATTGTGTTGTTCAACACAGTAACGTCGGTGTTTTTAATGTATACCCCATAACCGTCATTGTTATTTTGCGTAATAGTATTTGTACCACTAATGAAATTGTTTAAAAGTGTTCCACCATTAGCATTATTATAGTAAATCCCATAGTGTATCTTGCCACCACCAGTTTCCTTACCACCATTAATTACATTTCTATATATCTTTGGAGCTGCCCCGTTGTTTATCCAGATACCGTAGGGGTCGAAGTTGCTGTTCTCGCCAGGTGTTATTAGTTTATTGTCGCGTATTGTGGGCTTGGCATCAAGGTCCACCACCATACCGTAGGTTTGACCTGGGCCGAAGGTTCCACCTTGTATTAATGCATTATTTTCGATTATGGAATTATTGTTCGATCCATTCAATACTAATCCGACATTGGAAGCAGAATTACCTGAACTGTTCCCTATTATGCTCGCGTTTCCCGATACAGTTGCAGAAGAGTCATCCAATTGTATACCGATATCTTTACCCAAAGTGCTTATTTGCGCACCCATTATGTTACCGTTACCGTTGATAATTACACCGCTATTTCCTGTACCAATATGTATACCAAAATGGTCAATACCTGCCTTTCCACCTATAATCGTTGTATTTCCTGAAATTGTCAGGGTGCTACTATCCGTAGCAAATATTCCTTTTGAGGTATCAATACCCCAACCTCCGAAAATTAAGCCATTGGTCTCTATCAGGGTGTTCGCCGATGTGTTAACGGCTATTCCAGCTGAAAGAGTATTATTGCTGTCACCACCTTGAATTAAATTGTTATTACGGATTATACTATCAAAAGAACTATCCAATGATACTGCAAATGAATTGCCAGCTGAAGAATCACCACCCCTTATTGTGAAATTGTCATGTAGATTGAGTTTTGAATTAAAAGATTCTATACCGATCGATTGCGAGTCACCTCCTTTGAAATTGTCGTTAACCCAAGAAAATGCAATTTCAGCAGATGGATTCTGTCCAAGAAATATACCGTAGCTTGAGCCCGTTGCACCAGCAGCAACATCAAGAGCGTATACAAAGGAGTTCGTGATAGTAGCTGTCGAATTAACCGAACGTATTCCATATACATTTCCATTGACAGAATCACCGGCTCCGTAAATTATTGATTGCTCAATACTGAATGATGAAGAATCAGCATTTACACAGTATACATTTCCAATAACGGGACTAGAAACAGGAGTCCCATATAATATACAATTCCTGATGATGATGTTCGTGCTATTACTGGATAGCATTACAGCTCCTCTATCAACTCCTGGTACAGTACCGTTACCGAAGATCCATAAACCATCGAGAACAACGTTCGAAACACCACTCAAATTGAATGCGTACATATTTGAACTGGGATGTATTTGTGTCGGAGATATAAAGCTTCTCGGCCATCCTGGCGTGAGGTCGTCGTACCCGCCTTCGAAGTGAAAATTATCTGCTCCTGTAAGGTCCAGATCCTCGATGTAACCAGGAGGAGGTGAACCGGCTATTTTGATACGCGTGTATCCCCGGGCTTTTGCACGTATAATTGCATCGTTTATAGAATCAACAGGCTGCGTCCAGTGATAACCTGAGTTGGCTGGATTGCCAAATGCAAGAGATACGTATACAGCTCGGTCTACTGTATAAAAGCTTACAGGGACATAGCCGCTGAGACCGTTACCAGCCAGATCCAAACAGATTACGCCGTTGTTGTTGAAATAAATGCTGTAGCGTTTATTTTCGATGAGAGGAGTGAACGGTTTAAAGTAGAATGTCCTTCCATTCCAGATGAAGCTGCCCTCGTCAACTGTTCTGAAATCGCTGAAGTCATCGGATATGAGCAAAAATGATGCTTCGACCGTGCTACGAAGCATATCTCGATCGAAGTTGATTTCAAAGGTGTGATCTGGAAAAACCACATCGTCAAAAGCTGGAGAAATTACCCCTACTGTTGGACTTCCTCCATAAGTTGTATCCGATACGATAAATGTCCACTCATAAGCGTCTTTCAAATTTATGCCCTCATTTGATTGCGCTGTAAAATTAATTTTTACCGTAACTTCGACAAACTGTGGAAGGGGGCTGATGAGCTGGAATATAAATAAGCGGTTATTGTTCAACCAGTAGAAGTTACCATCGGTTTCGCCGAGTTGGGTGCTATCGTATGAAAGTTGAAATGCCTTCTCTACCGATTCGATATCCATGGGAAGGGAAAAGAGTACACTGATCAGAGTATTTGGGGGCACACTCAAAAGGCCGCTTTCAGGATCGGCAACGATAACCGTGGGTATTTCTGAAATGCTGAGGGTTGCCATCTCGTACAAGGATTCACGTTGTAAGCAGCCGGTAATAAGAACCAGAACAATGAATGGAACAATGACAATTCTCTTCATGCGTTCCTTATCGAGTAAAATATTTTTCCCTCAATACACAGTATACACCTATTTCTTTAAATAACATTACTTATACCTTTTATATCGGATTAGAAACGGTTATTTCTTAAAATTCCCTGTTTGGAGAAAATACTGAGAAGCGGTGTGTAATTGATTTGTTGGTAGGAACCTATCTATCAGAATACCATGTCAGAGGGCTCTAATTTATTTTTTTTACAGTGTTCTTCGTAGAGTTCCATGTAATTTTTTGCAATGCCCTCGTTTAGGTTTAGGCTTAAGGCATTCGTTAATTTCACTATATATTCCCTGCTCCCCTCGCTTTAAATAAAATTTCCAATGTGTTTTTTATCGAGTAGAACAAGTCCATTTTGAACAGAATAAATTTCTCTGTTTTTCTGGTAACGAAAAATTTTTCTGTATCCCAAAGATTCGATAATCTGTTCGGTGATCTTGAAATTCGACACCTCTACCTCATATTCATCCATAATTTTGAACCGGGACTTTTCAACGGGAGCTTTGAAAGTTAATGTAATTTTGTCACATTTTCGAAGACGAAGAAGTTTTTCCTCCTTGAGAAGGGATCTTTCTTCGTCATCAAATATTATGTTGTCCTCAAAATAATCTGCCCTTTGCTCAGCGTTCATCTCTTTCAGACGGGTCCTGTAAGGGGTAAAATCTTCGACGAGGAATTTTATTTCTGTTTCTGTCATGAAGTTTTGTGATTATGGGCTGAATTCGTGTGCCCCGCGATCAATTGTTTGAACGTTGCGAATTGTTTTATCAATATCTGGTGAGTAATCATCAGATATACCGCTTATGCTACTGAGATCATATCCGTTGTTCTTAATCTTTACTATATCGCTTGGAGTTGATCCTGTTTCATTTACATGGTAGTCGTAGCTAACAGGTGCCTGAAAATCCTTGTTTCCATTGAAGTCGATGTTGCTATTACTGTAATCCTCGTTTCCGCTTGGTTGAGGTGTTACATCGTTGGTACTATTTACCGCAGTTATCGTTGAGTAGGGAGTGGAGTTTATCAGTAGGTAATTACCTAATATATTGTTAAATGTGTTATTAAAAATAAGACTTGTATAAGGTGTGGATGATGTACTGACAAGCCAAATTCCGTATTTATTTAGGTTTGTGCCGGATAAAATTATGTTATTAATAACAATAGGATTAATATTCCAAGGAGAATCACTAATCCAAATTGCATTTGAAATAAAAATGCCATTGTTGCCACCACTATTGATTGTATTATTAATAATATTTACATTTGAGTCCGATGCATAAATTCCGTAGCATTCGTTATTCATATTTGTACCATAGCCACCACCGGTGATGAAATTATTAAAAATATTGCTCTCTGCTGAAGAACTGAGGTAAATACCGTAATTGTTATTATTGTTTGAAGTGTATTCCTCTCCTCCCAAAATTGTATTTCTATAAATTTCTGCAAGTGCCCCAGATTCCACCTGAATGCCGACAGTATCGCTTGACGTCGTTGTTCCCCCGCTTATAAGTTCATTATCCTGAATAATGGCCTGCGCATTACTTCCAATATATATTCCGAATGTTGAACTTGAGGATGTGTCGCCCGCTATTATTTCATCGTTTTCTTCAATGACAACAGAGCCGGCTCCTGTACCAATAAGAATCCCATGTACCTTTCCAACAGTACCCCCATATATTTTACTATTATCTGTTATCCGTACATCCTTCGCCGTGCTGCTGATATTGATCGCGGTATTTTGAGCGGCAGATCCACCCCTAATCTCTTCATTTTCCTCTATTAGTACAGTGCCAGGTGTATCGACAGAAATGCCAGATCCGCTGGAGCCAGAGCCTGCACCATAAACCCAGCATTCCTTTATAGTAATGTCCGAGCTGTTGCCATTAATAAGGATGGAACCGTTATCGACACCGCTTGCTCCCCCATATATTCGCAAACCGGAGAGTGTCATGTTTTTTGCGTTGCCTGTTATTTGAATGGTATATGCAGAGTTTAGTGGATTTATCACAGTGATGTTTTTATCTGGGTCCGGACCAGGATTCAAAAAGGATGAATCCCATCCCCCTTCGAATATAAAATTATCATACGAGGAATCAAGAATCAGATCCTCGTCATAGACGCCCTCGGAGATTTTCAGCAGGGTATAGCCGTTTAATATTGCTTTTTCTACACCGGATCCTGATCCAGAATTGATGGTTTTAACTGGAAGATTTCTATGATAGCCTGGATTGCTGTTGTTTCCGGTTGTCGATACATATATGGCGGTATCGATAGTAAAAAACTCGGAGGTATAACCGGACAGGAGTTTGTTGCCTGCAAGATCGACACTGATGATGCCATTGTTGTTTAAATGTACCCCGTAATGTTTATCATGATAAAGGGGTTTATGAGGATTGAAAACAACTCTCTTGTCACCCGAGGGAGTTTCTTCCCAGGTAAAATCGCCATTATTCGCTGTTCGGATATCCATCATATCATCTGACATAAGAAGGAACGAAGCTTCAACACTACTTCGAAGCATTTCACGGTTGAAATCAATCGCAATAATTTGGTCATCAGGTGAGACGTACTCATTTAAGGCTGGTGTCCAATTTGTTATTGTCGGATTTCCAATGTAGGAACCCTCATATGTTATTTGAAATGTCCATTGATAATCCTCACTGAGTGTGACGCCCTCGTTTGATTGCGCAGATTGGTCGATCCGAATGGTTACTATCGAGCCTATTGGTATTGGATCGTAGGGTTTAAAGATGAAGAGATGACTGTCATTTGACCATGAAATTGTACCGTTTGATCCACCAAAATGCGTATCTCCATATATGAAGTGGAATGCTCCCTCAACAGAACTTCGATCCATTGCCCTCGAAAAGAGCGCACTTATCAAAGTGTTTTCCGGTATTTCCAGCAGATTGTTTGTAGGG
>CAYFYU010000103.1:13387-13603 GCA_964347455.1 uncultured Spirochaetota bacterium
ACTGCACTGCAGGGCATGAGGAATTTTAGTATATTTTTAAAAAAATTTCAATAGAAGTTTTCGCTTTTTTTTGTAAATATTGGGATTAGAGAAAATACGATAATTTTATTATAATTACGGCTAAAAATGGAGTTTTAGCCGATGAGTTCTTAAATATTTTTATGTCCGAACACGTGGTCAATAGTTTTCCCCTCTTGATATTTTTATCTAACGGGA
>CAYFYU010000104.1:0-1635 GCA_964347455.1 uncultured Spirochaetota bacterium
TCAGCCCTTGACAGGACTTTCAGCCCTTGACAGGACTTACAGCCCTTCCCCTTCTTCTACCCATAGTCAAATGGCAACAATTCAAGGTGAAAATGTAAAATTTCTGCAGAACAACTTTCCCGATTTGGTACAGAAAATCATCTCTACAGAACAGCTTGGACCATACCAATACAAAACAACACCAAAACCCAACATTTTTTACCGTCAAAAACCAATTCATTCAGCTTTTGATTCGGAACGGGAAGCTTCTAATCTCGTAAAAGATCTACCGGTCAAGAAGGGTATAATTTTTCTGTTTATCGGCATCGGTCTCGGCTATCACCTCGAACGCTTCAGGGAGCTTTATGCTTCCATTATGAGTGATGCGACTTTGATCGTTATTGAGAAGAGCGTACAGGCATTTTCGCTCCTGGTCCAAAACAGGGATATATCATTCATACGTGGTATGCATCTATTCATAGGGGAAAATGAGGAGAGGATTAAATCATACATAGATACCCTTGACCCACTTTCATTCAAAGGGTACCGAATAATTCGGCTCAGGGGAAGCTACTCACTCTCTCAGCGCTATTACGACGGTATTGAGCGCTATTTTAAAGATGCACTTTCTGGCAAAATTTCCAATCTATTAACACGTTTTGCCTTCGAGAGTTTATGGATGAAAAACATAATAGAGAATATTCCGAATCTTACAGGAAGAAGGTCCATCGTATCTCTCAAGGGTGCATTACAAAACGCCCCTGCATTGATTATCAGCGCAGGCCCATCTTTGCAGGGGCAGCTCGAGCTCATAGCCTCTGTTCAAAACAGAATACATATAATCGCCGTCGATACGGTTATCGGTCCACTTTTAAAGAGCGGAATTGTTCCAGATTTTGTCATCACCCTGGATGCAAGTTTCTTCAATTATCTTGATTTCAGGGATCTTTTTTTGCAAAATAATATACCCCGAACTATTAATCTCATTGCAGATGTAGTTGCATATCCTCACATATTGAAACAGTGGAGGGGGAACCTCTACTTCAGTGAAACGTCATTTCCAGACAGGATAAACAAAACAAATTTTTCCCATCATCATCCACTCATTGGTTTGTTCCATGATTATTTTCCTCATTATGATTCGCTCTACTGTGGCGGCTCTGTTTCGACAACTGCGATTGAATTCGGTCTCTACCTTGGCTCTTATCCGGTTTTGATAACCGTCCTCGACCTTTCATATACGCAGTACAAAACGCATATTAACTCATCTCCCCATTACAACGAATTCTATCACAGCTCGACTCGTTTGCAATCTCTTGAAACTTCCATGATAAATGCAATCAGCGATAGAAAATTCAAGCTACTGCCTGGCATTGGTGGTAATGAAGTCCTCTCCGATTTTATATTCGATAATTATTTAAACTGGATTATCTCACGGAAAGAGTACAGGAACAGAGTGCTCAACCTGACATTACAGGGAGCGCGGATACCTGGTAT
Organism: uncultured Spirochaetota bacterium; assembly: GCA_964347455.1. Lineage (GTDB taxonomy): Bacteria > Spirochaetota > B62-G9 > B62-G9 > DRHN01 > JAGLSF01. The sequence continues at coordinate 1,477 of CAYFYU010000104.1, forward strand.
ACCAAACCTCAGTCTTGTAGATCTTGCAGGCGCAACTTTCATACCAAAAAACAAAATTCCACTGAAGCCGACAGTCACTGCCAAGCTTACCGATCGGGCATCACGTAGTTTCCTCGAGGAATTGCAATCTGCCATTTCCCAAGCGAAAAGGGATCTCAG
>CAYFYU010000104.1:1645-13201 GCA_964347455.1 uncultured Spirochaetota bacterium
TTTTACAGGATTACGGCTTTCTTCAGAACAATGTCTTAGAGGCACAAGCGCTGTATAACGACGATGATGCTATACGAAAGCATCTCCTCCTTCTTTTGCAATTCCTCGGTCGACACGTCGATCGTTCATTACAAAAATTAGAATTGCTGCGAAAAGACAAAACACTGTACTGATATTCCCTTTCCCCTTTACCTTTAGGGGCAGCTGGTGTAGATTAATTGCTGGAATGGAAGAGAACGGCAAACGAAAAGGATCGGCGAAGGAATATGTAAGGAATTCTCTCATTGCATTTCTCTGGGACGAACCCTACTCTACTTACAAATGGATAAAGGCAATCCTGAAGGAATCGGAAATCAGTAAATTGGATTTGAAAAATATTTTCGTTGATTTATTGAGGGATTATGGAAATAATAAACGCTTTAGAGAACTTTTTAAAATATGCCGCAAGGCAAATTTTAATATACGCCTCATTAAATAACGGGTGCTGACCAATCCTTTTGGAAACGCTATGGATATTGAAGAATTCGGGAAGAGGGGACATGAGCTGATTGACTGGATGGTGGATTATTTCCGGAATATAGAGAGCTTTCCCGTACGTTCAAAGGTCAAACCCAATGAGATCATCGAGCAGATACCAATTGAACCACCCCGACAGGGCGAATCCTTTGAAACACTGTTCGAAGACTTTAAAAACATTATTCTTCCCGGAATAACCCATTGGCAGCATCCCTCATTTTTTGCATATTTCAATGCCAATAACAGTTACCCGTCTATTCTTGCCGAAATGCTCACCGCGACCCTCGGTGCCCAATGCATGATCTGGCAAACTTCCCCTGCTGCAGCAGAGCTTGAGGAACGGGTGATGCAATGGGTAGCAAAGCTCATCGGTCTTCCCAGTTACTTTCGCGGTGTCATTCAGGATACCGCATCAACTGCAACCCTCTGCTCGCTCCTCACCGCGCGAGAAAAACATTCTGAATATGAAATTAACCGGGATGGTCTCTATGGAAGAAACCCTTTTATCGTGTATTGTTCCACGGAGGCCCATTCCTCAATAGAGAAGGCGGTTAAAATCGCTGGTATCGGAAAGACATACCTGAGAAAAATTGATGTTGACGAAAATTATGCCCTCCTGCCCCATGCACTGGAAACCTCTGTTGCAAGGGATTTGCAACAGGGATACAGACCACTTGCCGTGGTTGCCGCAACAGGAACAACCGGTTCTACCGCTATTGATCCCTTGGAGCGAATTGGTCAAATTTGTCAAAAATACGACCTTTGGCTTCATGTTGATGCAGCCTACGCAGGGACAGCTCTGATTCTTCCCGAATTCAGATGGATGATAGAGGGAATCGACTTCGTTGACTCATTTGTTTTTAATCCACATAAGTGGATGTTTACGAATTTTGACTGTTCCGCCTATTTCGTGAAAGACCCCGAAGCGCTTATAAGAACCTTTGAGATACTTCCCGAATATCTGAAAACCACCGAAAGAAAAAGAGTCAACAACTATCGAGATTGGGGAATTCAGCTTGGAAGACGTTTCCGCGCCCTAAAACTCTGGTGGGTAATCAGATCCTTTGGTGTTCAGGGCATTCAGGAACGGGTAAGAAATCACATCGAGTGGGCAGGCGAGCTCGCAGGCCATATTAAAGCTGCTGAAGATTTTGAATTGCTCGCTCCCGTTCCTCTAGCAACGGTATGCTTTCGATATAAACCCCCGAACCTGAGCGATGGAAAAAAATTAGATGATATAAACTCACTGCTCCTTGAAAAATTAAACGATACAGGAAAAGTGTATCTCACCCATACGAAGCTGGATGGAAAATTCACCATAAGGGTTGTTATCGGGCAGACGAATGTGGAGAGGAGGCATGTTAAACAGGCCTGGGAATTGATCCAAAAAACAGCAAGGAGCTTATAAATGAATCAAAAAAGAGAAGACAAAAACTTGGCAAAAAAAATCATCATTATTTTCGTTATTGCAGTCATAGGCTGGGGATTATGTGGAGCGATCATGGGTATAGGCATGCAGGTAATGTCCATGGATACAACCCTCATTGCTCATGCGATCGGTGCTCCCATTATCTTTTCTCTCTTATCCATACTCTACTTCAGGAAATTCGGTTTCACTACTCCGCTCCAAACCGCCATTATTTTCCTCGCAATCGTGGTATTTCTGGATTTTTTTGTCGTCGCACTTTTTGTTGAAAAGAGCTTTGAAATGTTTGCGAGTCCACTTGGAACCTGGACGCCATTTGCACTGATATTCTTATCGACCTACCTGACTGGTCTTTTCACCCGTGGACAAACACTCAAACCAGCTCACAGTTAAACCATATATATTTATATTGTAATGGGAAGCGTCCAGATAATGCAGCTTGAATTGAAAATACGCAGCTCTTACGAAACCAAAAAACCCCTACGTTCCTCTCTACAAAGAATCAAGAAAGCCTCACTCCTCTTCTTACTGATACCATTTCTATTCTTCATTGGCTGCTCTGTACAAGAAACGGAGTTTATTCCCTTTACCATCCCTGAAGGCAACATTCAGGTTGCCTTTTCTGTTGCTGCCGATATGCGCGGCTTTACCGGAGACACCAGGTACTACTTCCGTACTACCTGCGAGCAAATCGCCTTCGGCGGCAGGAGTGATTTTATGATCTCACCAGGCGATATCGACCCGCCGGAAGGGGTATACCAAACGATTCAAAAATATATTGGCGAGGATCATATCTGGTATCCGGTGATTGGAAATCATGATGCAGAAACACATGCAGATATGGATTGGCTAAGACTATTTAACTGGAAAGGAAAAAGCCTGCCAAATGCGGTAAACGTTGGACCCGTGGGAAGCAGAGAGACAACCTATAGCTTCGACTACGGTGACGCCCACTTCATCGTAATCAATGAATATTACGATGGCATCAGCGACACCGGGACAGATGGCGATGTTGTCGATTCACTGTACGAATGGCTTGTCGATGACCTAAAGACAAATACATTGCCAATCGTCTTCGTATTCGGTCATGAACCCGCCTATCCACAGCCGGATGAAGAAAATGGACGGGTCCGGCATGCTGGGGACTCTCTTAACCTCTACAGCGTAAACCGAGATCGATTCTGGAATGCACTGAGCTCCCATGATGTCACGGCCTACATATGTGGACACACCCACAACTATAGTACCTTCCAAAAGGACGGTGTCTGGCAGATCGATGTTGGCCATGCACGGGGTGCGGGTGATACCGGTGCACGGAGCACATTCGTTATGTTCTATGTGATGGCAAACGGCAGTGTATGGTACTACACCTACCGTTTCGATCTGGATGGTTACAAGTGGGAACTTACCGATTACGGCGAGCTTATATAACCTATTCCCCCACGCCCGTATTAAACATACCTAACATTAATTACTGGGTTGACACCTCAGACGATAAAAATTAATGTTTTTAAAAAACAATGGAGTGTACTATGAAACGATGGGTACTATTGTTCATTTCTGTCCTTCTACTATTCGTGCCACTTCTGCTTGTCTCGTGCAATAATACAAACGGGAATACAAATGTATGCATACCTTCCGGAAACACCGCTCGCTACACAGTAACCTTTAATGCACTGTGGTCTGCTGCCACACACCCGACCAATATTCCTTCGAATCCGCATTTTTCACGGTTGATTGGAGCAACCCATAATGAAGTGGTTTCTTTTTGGAAACCTGGCGGCTTTGCCACAGCAGGTATAGAATCCATGGCAGAAACGGGAGGTATCTCTCTGTTAACCGATGAAATTGAAAATGCTATTTCCACAGGAAACGCCTGCTCGGTTATTACGGGAAGCGGTGTGAACCCTTCACCGGGATCTGTAAGCGTTACATTTACTGTGGGATCAGATCGACCTCTCGTTACGTTAACCACCATGGTGGCGCCCAGCCCTGACTGGTTTCTGGGAGTCCAGGGTCTCAGTCTGGTCGACGAAAACGGAGACTGGGTATCAGATTTGACCGTTGACCTTTTTGTCTATGACGCGGGAACCGATAGCGGGGTATCCTTCACCTCTGAAGATAATGATACGAATCCAAGGGAAACAATCATCATGCTGAGCGGAGGCGATTTCGATACCGCATTCGGACAGTTCACCTTTGTAAAGCAGTAGGCTGCGGTAATCTCGGAGGAGCAGCAGTAGACGGAAAACCCGGCATAAAGCAATAATCGGGATCTCTTCGCTGCCTTTTTTGAATTGTCAATATTCTCTTAATACCCGTCAGATAGCCGTTCAGAGGCTGGGGTGTATCAAAAGCAATGGCATTGTGCAGCTTCCTCAGGTTGTAAAAGGGTACCGCAGCAAACATGTGGTGCTCTGTATGATAGTTCATATGCCAGTACAGGTATTCCATCAACAGACCGAACTTAACCGTGTGACAGGATACACGCCAGTCCGGCACATTCGAGCGTAGGCCAAGATGTTGCTGAATAACACAGCCACGGGTGAGAAATGTGGCAAAGAAGTAACCAAACGTTACCACGAAGATCAGAATCCAAAGCTTGAAGTAGATGAATACACCGAGCAGGATCAAATGTCCGATAATAATAAACCGAGCATAGTTGCACATCTGCTTTCTCTTTTTATCTCCAGGAGGAAACAACGGATCCCAGAAAAAAAAGTCAACATCAGCTTTGCCAAAGAAATGGGCAATATTTGGAAACATAATTATCTTGAACCAATTGGCGTCAAAAAAAAACCAACTGGCATAGTCCAACCAGTTAAAGTCAATCGGTTCAAGTACAACTTCCTTATCGAGACCTTTGTGCAACGTGTATTGATGATGCTTCACATGACTCACACGAAAGTGCACGGCGTTGTTCCATGAAAGAAAGCAGAAAAGGTGATAGAAAAACTCATTGGGCCACTTGGATTTGAAGGGTGTACCGTGGCTCAGTTCATGGACAGCTGCCTGCATCCCTACGAATCCATGGAACATGCAGTGGATATAGCTGACGGCAACCATCGGTACCCATAACCGTTGCGCAAAGAAATAATAGGAGAAGTAGACAGTAACAATATATATGAGCAGGATACTGCCAGCCTGTAAGAACCCCTTCACGTCACTTCGGTGGGTTAGCTGTCTCAATAAATCCTTGTCAATCGGAGTCCTGTACCAATTGATCTTCTTTTCCATCTTATGAATACTCCCTCATCAAATGTCAGACAAAAGCTCGAAAGGATTTATGGTGGGTTTTCGATAGGATTTTTATTGAAATGATTCCGAATATCTCCACCGATACGTTATTACCACCCTTGACAGGACCTTCGGCCTACGTGCAAGTATACTACATTAATCTTGACTTGCTGTCAACAATAGCACGATTAACCTGTTACTCTTTAAAGTACAGATCTTGCTTAAACCATCCTTGACAGCACCTACGGCACTTGACAGCACCTACGGCACTTGACAGCACCTACGGGCTTGCAAATATGAAAGGAAAACGCTAATATAGAATCCTCTTACAGAGGACCTCTATGCGATTTCATTTAGACAGACCGTTACAAGGATTAGATGTCCTTCCATGTAAAATTTGGGATGCTCATCTGCATATTTGGGATGCCAATGCATTTTCTGAGTTTGAGAAGTGGGCAGATGTTTATGGAGTCCAAAGGTACACAGGAATCGCTGCTCCTGATGTTAAAAGTGCTTTAGAGCAAAGAGGAAAAGCCAATAAATTTTCCTTTGCGCTTTATCTTCCAATTGATGCTTTTGCTCACCATGATACTAAAAAGCTTCTCACTGCGGTTGAAGAAGCACGAAAATACAACTACGATATGGTAAAGATGTGGTTTGGACCACGTTTTCTGGATTTTTCAAATGCGAGCACACCATTTGCCATTTCACTTCCCGAATTCGATCCTGTTTTTACTCGTATTGAAGATTACGAACTTCCGATTGATATACATGTAGCTGATCCTGATATCTGGTATACACGTAAATACCTGAACGTCAAACGCTACCGCACCAAGAGAAATGCAATCGATGAATTTATTACGGTTTTGGGTCGTCACCCCAGGTTAAGAGCAATCAGCGTTCATTTTGGGAGTTTGCCTGAACCGGAGAATTTGCCACTCTTAGCCTCTTTGCTGGACAATTATTCAAACCTCTACATCGATACCGCGTCGACTAAATGGATAGTAAGAGAGCTGGGGCGTGAAACTCAACGAGTACGGAAATTCATTGTCAAATACCAAAAAAGGATCCTTTTTGCAAGCGATATCTCCGTGGGATGGGGCGACAAAGCGGAAAGCTACTACGCAACACGGTACTGGACACAGAGATTATTTTGGGAAACAGCTGTTAAAAACACAGCGCTCCCATTCGCGGATGAAGATAATGAGAAAGGGTTAACGTTTATAAATGGGTTAAACTTGCCACCTCGCGTCCTGGAAAACCTTTATTGGAAGAATGCCCTGCATTTTTTTCAATGAGCCCCACAAGCAATTTATATACCGCTTGCAGGGAGGTCTACACGCAACTATTCCAGCCTATATCTTCTCCCCTCGTCGAGCATGGCAAGAAAGTTCTGAATGGGTATGTAATTGGCTACAGTATTCCCGGTACCGAGACAGTACCCCGTACCCTGCATACAAATGTCAAGGGTTTCCCGTACCCTCTTTCTTATCGCATTCTCATCGGCTCTGCAAAGAAAATCAACATCGATACCTCCGAGAATGGCAATTCTTGATCCGTATTTCCTGTAAACTTCGGTAACCGGCATAATGGAGTCTTCAAATGAATGTTTTGCATCAATACCAACATCATCGATAAGAACATCCATTATTTTCTCCAGATTCCCACAGTTGTGCAGGAGGTACGGTCGACCCTTTGCGTGAGCGACTTCAGCGCACTTTTTATGCCAGGGAAGCACCTTTTTTCCCAGATAGTCCGGGGATGCCAGTGTACCTGATCGAAATCCCATGTCGTCCGAACCCCAAGCGATGGGTACACATGAAAAATCACACATTGTCCGAGTATAATCCACGTAAAACTCTCCGACCCTTTGAGACAGTGCTTCGACCAGATCCGGTTCATCCACCATTTTAAAGCAAAACGTTTCGTATCCGAGGAGGAATGTTATCATCTCGAGTATGTGTCCCGTCAGGTCGTAGCAGCCCATGTTTTCAGGAAGATTTTTTTCGAGCCATTCCAGGGGACTCAGGTCTATGTCCGAAACCTTCGGCCATGGATATCGTTCAAATTCTTCCCATGATCCGATTGGACCATCATGCTCCTCCGTCCACTCTCGTTCTCCCCTGTGTTGACCGGGGATGGCGGTTGTATCCACCGCATGGATGGATTGCAGCGGAAAAAAATCCTTGTGGATCAGGGCAACCCGGAAAACATCGTATCCGAGGAATTCATGAATTCTAATTTCACATTTTAAATCATAAAAAGGATCCGATTTGCTGATGTCCCTTGCAAGTTCAAAATAATCACAGATTATGGCTTTGATCTCATCATCCAGGAAAAGCTCGATGAAATGCACCCTCTTTGGACGTACTTCCCTCTTTAAAACTCTTATGAGCTCGTGAACGTCAGGTTTTATACTGGTATTTTTTATAAAATCCATCAGACGCTATACGTAAAGATTAGGAACACGAATTGTGATCATGCATATACAAATTCATGGGCAACAGATACGACTGCCTGAACGTGCTCGGAAGGAGTATTGTAGGGAATATCATTTATGAAGAGGATAAATCGTCCGTCCAAACCTGCCTCGTCTATGAAACGACGCGCTCTGGACTCGATCTCGGATACTGGGCCACTCCTCACAAGATGTGCGTCCAAGCCCATGATCAACCCTATGTCGTGAGCATCCGCGTATCGTTTAAAAAAGGCTGGTCCGAGCTCGCTCACATCGGGATCACACACCTGTATCATGCCTGGCGCACCTTCTCTCTTTATATCTAAAAGCCTCGTCGGATCATTTAAATATCCCTCTCCCCACAAGCCCGCAAGCCTGATGCCGCCGATATGCTTCTCCAAACGTTTAATGTATTGGAGACTGAACTCTTCAACCATGTCCAGAGCAAGTAAAGGTGGAGAGGCAAGAGCTTCGGAGCCTGTCGCGACGGTTTTCACTCCAGCATGTTCTCGCTGACACAGAATCCACTCAGCGGCAACTTCATCGGTTAAATATTTCATAAGACGATGTACTTTGGATGGCTGGTTTCTTATCGCTACAATCAAATTTTCATATCCCAGGAGCTTGGCGCTCAAGGTAAAGATTCCACAAAATCGGATTTTCGGAGAAAGTCCCACATCGATAAGTCTTGCATTTATTCCGAGAACAAAGGGCATGCGACCTGCCCGGCCCATTTTACTCAACCTTAGGGCCTCTAAATCATCGATCGAACGCATAAGCGGCCTCAGGGGATCTACCATCGGGGCTTCATTTTCGATATAGACGAGCTTAGCACCCAGTGCTTCCGCCTCTATATTGTAACAATCATAGTGAATGGTAGGTGCATCGAAGCCATAGACCTCATCAGCCTGAAGCTCGCAGCGAAGAAAAGTTTCAGCATCTGTATAGAAATTATAAGTCTTTTCTCCTGCAATTCGAGCACTGTGGTGGGACATCTGTGCATAGACAGGTACCCGATCGGGTTTACCTTCACCTGCCTTTTTCATTCGCTCTATACCTTCAATCATTCGGGATGATACACCCAGCATGGGATGACCTCACTATCATACTGTGCTTTACTCGATCTTCCGTACCTCATACACACCGCCTCCAATGTAGATATAGACGGTCGTATCTGAATAACTCTTGAAGGGAACCGAAAGGCTGTCACCACCGATATTCTCTTCGTTATAGATCTCCCTCTCCCCTATACGGTCCTGAACAACAATACGAATTTGTGCATTTTCCATATCCTGAGGAACATCAAAATTTAAAACTCGTGCATAGAGCTTATCCTTCTCCTTTTCTGAAGGCAAATACCCAACGTAGAATGTCACCTTCTCATTCCGTTTCACAATGGTTCCCTCAAGTGGTTCCTGGGAAATAATGAGGCCATTCTGCGAAGGATCGATCACCTCTTCTGGAATGACATGGACGAGTACGCCCCGTAGCGCAAGCATCTGCATGACCTCATTGATGTCCTGATCGGTGTAATTCTCGAGATAGAAAGCCTGGATCTCGGTCCCTTTGGAGACAACGAGGTCTATGGTATCGACATTGGTTATCGGCGTGTTGGGTGGTGGAAATTGTCCGATTATGGTTCCCGGTGGCTCCTCCGAGGCTACAGAGGTAACGTTACCGATTTTTATGGTTTTTCCTTGAAATGAAAAAATTTCCTGCAATCTGTTCTGAACAAAAGTGGTCGTCTTTCCCGTATAGTCCTCAACTATGGAAATGATCGGCCCCTTGCTCACGATGAGCTTGATATCCTTTCCCTCCCGTACTATGCTCCCTGCCTTTGGGTCCTGTTCAACAATGGTATTCTTCTGTTTATCGCTGAAGTAGCGCGGATCTACCGTAGCTCTCAGATTTTTCTTTTGAAGTATGAGAAGTCCTTCAACAAGGTCTATGTTGGTAACTTTCGGAACAGCTACCTCCGGGTGCCCTTTGCGCATGAGCCAGAATACCAGTAATCCAACCGAAATGAATACGATGAGGAAGATTAACATTAAAATGAAAACATTTCGTATTATCAAACGAGAGCGATCGGAAATATTTTCCTTGAAAATTCGAAGGGCATTGCCCGTTTTTCTGAAAGCTCCGGTTTTTCCTATTTGAACATTGCTACGCATTGAATAACTTTCCCGAAATAGATTACTTATTTTAACAGTGGTTCTAAAATAATCAACTATTTCTGTTAATATGGGAAAAGGTTACTAAAAACTATTTTTTTCCGAGCACCTTCCCTTTGAGACCCCGGTAGCCATTCATGAACTCTTTGAAACCCATTCTCTTCTTGTTTTCTATCTGCAGGTCTGTAATACACAAAAATCCTTCTCCCGCTTGTACGATAATTCCCTGCTGTGGGTCAAGCAAAACAATCTCTCCATTTTCCCCACCGCCATTATCGATGGATGATAAAATTTTTGCGTTGTAAATCCGCAATATTTTCCTATCCAGAAAGGTAAATGCAACAGGCCATAGATTGTATGCCCGTACCTCATTGAGCAACTTCTCGGCATGTTCCGTCCAGTCTATCAGCCCGTCATACTTACGGATTACGGGGCAGTAGGTAGCTTCATGCTCGTCCTGCTTAACCGGTGTGATCCTGCCATCCAGATATTCGCCTATGGATTGCACCAGGAAATGAGGAGACAGCTGGGACACCTTTGCAAATAGCTCTGTGGCACTCCAATTATCCTCGATCACTATTCTTGTTGCAGCGAGAATGTCACCTGCGTCCATTTTATCGGACATGAGCTGCAGAGTTATTCCGGAAACACCCTCTCCCGCAAGAATAGCGGCCTGTATTGGAGAAGGACCTCTATACTTCGGTAAAAGGGATGCATGCAGGTTCAGACTCCCATGATTTGGGTAACGTACAACAGTATCGGGAAGGATCTTCCCGTAGGCAACGACGACAATGAGATCGATCGCGTGCTGTCGGAAGAGCTGAATGAGGGTCTCGTCAATACGATCGGGTTGGTACAGATCGATATTTTTTTCGAGGGCTAACTCCTTTACCGGAGTCATCGAAACCTTCCTGCCTCTCCCGCGAGGCTTATCCGGTCTGGTTATTGCTAGACGCACCCCATAGGCACTGTGCAGCCGGGCAAGACAGACTGCAGACAAACGGGGAGAGCCAAAAAAGGCAATATTAACAACTTTACTCATTTGCGGATTTTTATCACATGGACTACTTTTAGGTGCTCGAAGTTCTCTACGGTATCTCAACGGATAAGAGCAGCATATTCCCTTTCCAGATCCTCTAATTCGCTGGCGATACTCTTCCTCTCTTTGGATGTGAGTCTGTCAATAAACAACACACCATCCAGATGGTCGATTTCATGTTGAAGAACTCGTGCAAGCAGTCCCTCAGCGCTTATCTCGATGAGTCTCCCGCTCTTCGTCATGCCTTGAACTACGGCCTGTACGGGTCTTTCAACATCAGCATTGACACCAGGAATACTGAGACATCCCTCCTCCATTACATCGGTCTCGGTTGAAAGATGCCGGATCACAGGATTAATAAGGGCAAGTCTATCGAAATTCTTCTCGTCGATCGATACGACGATGATCCTTTTCGATTCGCCGATCTGTGGCGCAGCAAGACCAATTCCCCCCTCCTCCTCCATCACGTCAAACATTGATTTGATAAGCGAAGTTACCGAATCGTCTATCTTGGCTACCTCTTCGGCAGGCTTCCTCAAGAAGGGATCAGGATATTTTTTCACGTTTATCTTTTCCATGTTAAAAATATAATTCACCCGAATTCCTTAATCAAGAAAATTGGCAATGTTGTGAGATGAGCCTTCGGCACTTGATAGCACCTTCGGTACTTGACAGCACCTTCGGTACTTGACAGCACCTTCGGTACTTG
>CAYFYU010000105.1:0-6078 GCA_964347455.1 uncultured Spirochaetota bacterium
TTTATGTTCAAATTAAACAGCACAGTAGTAGGGAAGGGGGGTAGTGAAATGGAAAGTGAACTGACGGGGGGTAGATCTGGCTTGCTGAGACTTGTTTCAGATGATGCAGAAGTATCGGAAGTACGTACAGACCAAAAACAAAATCAAACTGCCGATAAGGACGTTGAATTACTCGATGCATATTCCCGCGCAGTGACATCGGTTGTAGACAGAATCGAGCCAGCTGTAGTGGCGATAAATATACGACGAAATGAACAGATCAGTAGTTCAGATTCAGACGGTGCAGGCTCAGGAGTAATCATAACGCCCGATGGATTTATACTCACAAATAATCATGTGGTTGAAAATGTATCCAGGGTAACGGTGACACTTACCGATGGTCGAACCCTTCAATCGGAAATCATGGGGACCGATCCAGCTACCGATCTGGCTGTTATACGGGTTTCCACTTCTAGTCTTCCAATTGCAGAGCTTGGTAATTCCGAGGGACTCAGGGTTGGCCAGTTGGCCATTGCGATCGGCAATCCACTCGGATTTCAGAGCACTGTATCTGCAGGAGTTATTTCTGCTCTCGGGCGTTCATTACGAAGCCGTTCGGGTCGATTGATTGAAAATGTTATACAGACCGATGTTGCACTCAATCCGGGTAATTCAGGGGGACCATTGGTGAACAGCCGTGCCCAGGTAATTGGTATCAATACCGCAATGATCTTCATGGCTCAGGGCATTAGCTTTGCAATACCAATTAATACAGCAAAATGGGTTGTGGGTGAACTTGTCCGTCACGGGAGGGTGAGGCGTGCATATCTTGGCATCTCAGCGATGGTTCGTCCAGTCACACGACATCAACAGTCGCAACTCGGATTAGGTGCACCGACGGTTGTGCAGGTAATTGGTATCGAAGAAAACGGTCCTGCCCAAAGGGCGGGAATCAAAGAAGGAGATATCTTCATCTCGCTCGGAGATGAAAAAATATCGACAATCGATGAAATTCATCAACTCATCGCAAAACATCCTCCGGGAACCCCGGTTTACATTAAACTGCTCAGAAGGGGTATGCTCAGGGAATTAAAAATCGTGCTCGGTGAGATGTAATGGTGTAGGAAAAGAGAAATGTGTTTATCTTTTTGAAAACTGGAATCTCTTGCGAGCTTTTGGCTGACCCGCCTTCTTCCTTTCGACCATTCGTGAATCCCTGGTAAGGTAGCCGCGTTTCGTAAGAGCCTGTTTTGAATCGGGATCGACCTGGACGATTGCACGGGCAATTCCATGTCGAACAGCCCCTGCCTGGCCTGAGAAGCCGCCTCCTTTTACTGAAATACTAATGTCCCATTTGCCGTTGTTATCGGTCGCTTCCAAAGGCTGATTGATGATGATGACCAAGCCTTTAGCGGGAAAATATTCTTCAGGGGATTTACCATTGATTATGATTTGACCTTTTCCACTTTTAATCATAACACGGGCAATCGATGTTTTTCTTCTTCCGGCAGCTAAAACAATGTTGTCGGCCACTTCTACCTCCGTTATAGCTTATAGAACCAAATTTTCTGGTTTCTGGGCTTGATGGGGATGATTTTCTCCAGCGTATATTTTTACATTGAGGAGTTGCTTTCTCCCGAGTCGCGTATGCGGAAGCATACCCTTTATTGCATTGTGCAGGACAAAGGTCGGGTCTTTTTTCATTATTTCGAGAAAGGTCGTTTCCTTGAGACCTCCGGGATAACCGGAATGCCGGTAGTACACCTTCTTGAGGGATTTTTCTCCGGTAAGTCTGACCTTGTCTGCATTGACGATAATGACATTGTCACCCATATCGACGTGGGGTGTGTACGTTGCTTTATGCTTTCCCTTCAGGATGGATGCCGCACGGCTGGCCACACGCCCCAGGACCTTGTCTCTTGCGTCAATCAGATACCATTTTTTCTCTATTTCCTGTTTTTTCGCTGTGTATGTTTTCATCTTTATCCCCGAATCTAGGGCCGAAGGTCCTGTCAAGGGCTTAAGATAGTAAAAACCGAATAGTGCGTCAAGAAAAAGCATCAAAGGTCCAGAAACTAATTAGCTTGATGCTCAAAATTTGCCTTACTATAATAGTGGAGATGAAAATATCCGATATTAAGGGTCAGAAGAGGAATCCCAACAGGTATTCAGTATTCGTAAATGGCAAGTATTTGTTTTCGTTGGATTCCAATACCATAAATCGGGAAGGCCTACACGTTGGTAAGGATATTGATGATGACACGATAGAATCCCTTGTTCGGAAGGATGAATTCTACCGTGCTCGTGACTACGGTTATCTCCTTCTCTCGTATCGGGATAGGTCGGCACGTGAAATGGGCAAGAGACTTATTGAGAAAAAGTATCATTCTGACGTGATAGATGAAGTAGTAGAATTTTTTAAAGAGAAGAATCTCATCAATGATCGTGTATTTGCAGAGAAATGGCTCGATAATATACTGGAAAGCAGGCCTATGGGTATGATGCGGGCTCGTCATGAGCTCAAATTGCGCATGGTCCAGGACGAAATCATCGATGAAGTGGTTCAGGAGAAATTGAGCTTTGAAATGGAAGTACTACTGGCAAAGAGAGCCGCGGCAAAGAAGATAAAAGCCCTTCAGGGCTATCCCACGGATACTGCCCGTAATCGAATGAAAAACTTCTTAAAAAATCGGGGCTTTCGCTGGGAAATAATCGGCGATCTATTGAAGGAGCATTTTGGTGATGACATCAGCTGAATTGCGTAATAGTTTTTTAAATTTCTTTCAGAATAAGGATCATAGAGTAGTTAAAAGCTCAAGGGTTATACCCCAAGACGATCCGAGCATTCTCTTTATTAATGCCGGAATGAACCAGTTCAAGAATTATTTTCTCGGAGTCGAAAAACCTGAATTCAAGCGAGCTGCATCAGTGCAAAAATGTATCCGGGCAAGTGGAAAGCACAATGACCTCGAGGATGTGGGAAAGGATGGCAGGCATCACACATTTTTCGAGATGCTTGGGAACTGGTCTTTCGGTGATTATTATAAAAAGGAAGCGGTATTGTGGGCGTGGGAATTCGTAACAGAGGTACTGAAGCTTCCCGATGAACATCTCTGGGTAAGCATCTACAAGGATGATGATGAGGCTTTCAGCGCCTGGCGTGATGTCGTCGGTGTTAACAAAGACAGGATTGTGAGGCTCGGTGATATTGCGAAAGGTAACGAAGAAAATTTCTGGAGCATGGGAGAAACCGGTCCCTGCGGTCCGAGCTCTGAAATCTACTATGATTACAATCCGAAGAAGGGTAAAAACTTCCTGGAGGGAAGCGAATCCGATGAAATAGTAGAACTCTGGAACCTTGTTTTCATGGAATTCAATCGCGAGGTGGACGGAAATCTTGTTCCGCTTCCCCATAAGAATATAGATACTGGCCTTGGACTTGAGCGAACCCTTGCTGTGCTCCAGAATGTAATCTCAGATTATGAAACGGCTCTCTTCGTTCCAATCGTGCAGAAAATAGAGGAGGTAGCCTCTGTTCGCCTGGTACCTGAAAATCTCATTTCTTATCAAATTATTGCGGATCATATAAGGTGTCTTAGTTTCGCCATAGCCGATGGGGCGATTCCATCGAATGAAGGGAGGGGCTACGTCTTGAGAAGAATACTCAGGCGTGCAGTTCGCCACGGGAGGCTTCTCGGATTGGATGAACCCTTTCTCTATAAGATCGTTGATACAGTTGTTGATCTGATGGGTGATCCCTACAGCGAGCTGAGTGTGCGAAGGGATGTCATACTAAGAGTTGTGCACAGTGAGGAAGAGCTGTTCTTTCGAACTCTTGACCGGGGGATTGAAGAATTCGTTAAGACGGCTGAAAAGCTGCTTGAGGGAGGTAAGAGGATCTTCCCAGGAAAGGAAGCATTCGTCTTACACGATACATACGGATTTCCTTTTGATTTAACCAGCCTTATGGCTCAAGAAAAGGGTATGGTAGTCGATAGAAAAGAATTCGACAGGGAGATGGAACTCCAGCGGGAAAGAGCAAAGAAGAGCGCAAAGTTTCATGCGAATTTAGATATAAACCAAATAGGAGAATGGGTCACTCTGAGAGAAGAGAGAATGACGATTTTTACCGGTTACAAGCAAATGGTTCAGCATGATATGAGGGTGGTCAAGTACATGAGGCGTGACACGGGTGTGATGATTGTATTCGATCAAACACCATTCTACGGCGAGTCGGGGGGTCAGGTCGGAGATACGGGTATTATTGAAGGAGACGGGATTAAGATAAATATACATGACGTACAGAGATCTGGTGATCTATTCATCCATCTCGGTGAGCTTGAAAAAGGAGAGATAGAGGATATCACCTATACCGGTTTGATCGATCAATCCCGTCGGCAGAGGATTATGGCGAATCACACTGCGACTCATCTCCTGCACTACGCTCTTCGGAAGGTGATCGGGACACATGCTACACAGGCTGGATCACTTGTTGCAGCAGACCGGCTACGTTTTGATTTCAATCACTATAATCCACTTACAGATGAGCAGATGGATGAGGTAGAGGAAACGATAAATAGAGCGGTGCTCCGAAACATACCCGTAAAGATATATGATGATATTTCGATGGAAAAGGCAAAGTCGCTGGGAGCGATAGCACTGTTTGGGGAGAAGTACGGTGATAGGGTAAGGGTTGTGCAAATAGGTGATTTTAGCTCCGAGCTTTGTGGGGGAACACATACTGAAAGAACGGGTGATGTTGGTCTTTTCAAAATTATCAGGGAGGGGAGTATTTCTTCTGGTGTACGACGCATCGAGGCGGTTACCAATATTGATTCTCTGGAACTCGTAAAGAAAAATGAAATGGTGCTCCGTGAGTTGGCCTCTCTATTCCAAACAGAAATTGGAAATTTACCCCAAAAGGTAAAAAATTTACAGAATGAGATACGGGAGGCTAAAAAGAAACTCCGCCAGGAGAGAAAAAGGGAGATAGGTGAAGGGTTCGATCATAAAAAGGATTTTGCTCAAGCAGGACAATACAGAATCGCCCTTGTCAAACTTGTGGATTCAAACCAGAATGAAATGCGTGAGTTATCGGATAAGCTCAAGACAAAGACGCAGAGAGGCTTGGTTCTTGTAAGTTCAGTAGGTGATGGGAAGGTGAGTATCGTTTTCTCTGCTTCAGACGAGGCTGTGGCAAGCGGTGTGCATGCTGGTCGTCTTCTCCAACAGTCACTTTCAGAATTGGGGGGTAAGGGAGGCGGAAAGGCACATTTAGCTCAGGGTGGTGGAATTAAAAAAGGAGATATTGAGAAACTGTTTGCAATAGTCAAAGAGCGCCTTAAAAAAGGATCGCCTTGAAACGAGCAATTTACTAAGCTTCCTCAGCCATTTTTATAGCGGTATCCTGATAGTGTTTTTTAATATCAATAAAGATGTTTTCAAGGGAAATAAAGGCCTTCAATATATCGGGATCGAAGTGTGGAGCACACTCATCGATGATAATGGTACGGGCTTTCGTATGGGGAAAGGCGGGCTTGTAGACTCGCTTTGATGTCAGTGCGTCATATACATCGGCGAGCGCAAGGATCCGTGCCGAGAGCGGTATGTCATCTTCTTTCAGACCCGTGGGATATCCATTACCGTCCCATTTTTCATGGTGATAATAGGCAATATCTTTACCCATATCGAGGAATGAACGTTCCATCCCGGCCAGTTGAACAGCGTCATTCAGTGCATCTCCTCCAATAATTGTATGCCTCTTCATCAATTCAAATTCACTTTTCGAGAGGTTTCCTGGTTTTAAAAGTACATCGTCTGCAATTCCAACTTTACCGATATCGTGTAAGGGGCTTGATTTGTAAAGGTTTTCAATGTAATGTTCAGTAATGTAGTATCTGTATTTCGGAAGCTTCCTCAGCTTGAGTGCCAATGCTTTCGAGTACTCCCTCATCCTTTCCAGATGCTCTCCTGTATCGGGATCGCGAAACTCAGCGAGCTTCGCAAGAGCGACTATCGTCACATCTTGGGTCGTGATGAGTTTCTCCATAAGCTCAACATTAATTTTTTTCAGTGTTGCCTGATACCCGCGGGTCATAT
>CAYFYU010000105.1:6088-6588 GCA_964347455.1 uncultured Spirochaetota bacterium
TAATTTTCATCGCAACGAGTGATTTCAATCGTGCCTTCAGGAACATTATTTTGTAGGGTTTTGTAATAAAATCATCAGCTCCTGCATCAAGTGCTTTGAGATGATTATCATCATCACCATAGGCAGTGATGATAATTACAGGTATCATTTTGGTTTCCGGATTTGATTTGACAATCCTGCATAACTCTATACCGTCTATTTCCGGCATGACAAGATCGAGGATTGCGATATCAGGTTTCTCCTTGGTAAGGACTTCAAGTGCCCGTTTCCCCTTATCTACTTCGATGGTCGAATAGCCCATTTCTGTTAAAAGTTCCGAAAGTACCTTCCTACTTGCAGTTTCATCGTCAGCAATGAGTATCTTCGGTTTTGTTACCATTTGAGAATCCGTTTAGGGGAAGTTTGCTACACTTATTATAGTGTAATACTTTGAGGAATTCGAATAAATAGAACGATGTGCATAGGATTCAAACATTTTCATCTGGATACAATTTCGATTC
>CAYFYU010000105.1:6598-13087 GCA_964347455.1 uncultured Spirochaetota bacterium
TTCTCCTATTCAGGGAACTTATGCAGGAAACAGAGATGCATTTGTAACCAAGATAAATGCAGAAGGCTCTGCCTTCATATACTCCACGTATCTGTTTTAATAGTATATATTGTAATTTTAATAATACAATAACTTAGAGAATTTTTTACATGAATAATTCTGGTATGGTATTTGCATTTTATTAGTTGAGAGTGTAGGATATATGAAGAGGATAAGTTATGGATGTTGGTAAGTTTACACAGATGGCACAGGAGGCGCTGAGTAGCTCGCAGCTCATTGCAGGAGAATACGGTCACCAGCAGATCGACAGTGAGCATCTTTTTGCATCACTTCTCCGTCAGGATAACGGTGTCGTGCCGAGTATATTAAAAAAGCTCGGCCTCGACGTGCCTACTGTTATACACGAAGTTGAGACTATGCTGGCTCGTAAACCCAAAGTAACAGGCCCTGGAGCAGGCGGCCCTGCGTATATTTCAGCAAGGCTGAATGCCCTTCTTGCGCGTGCCGAAAAGGAATCAACGAAGCTGAAGGATGATTATATCAGTACAGAGCATCTGTTTATCGCAATGTCGGAAGATGAGGAAGAGGCGGGAAAAATACTCAGAGATTTTAGTATAACGAGGGGAAAAATACTTGAAGCCCTTAAAGAGATCAGGGGGAATCAACGAATAACATCGCAAAATCCTGAGGCGACCTATCAGGCACTTGAAAGGTATGCAATTGATCTTACCGATATGGCAAGGCGGGGTAAACTCGATCCTGTAATTGGTCGGGATGATGAAATACGACGAATCATTCAGGTATTATCCAGAAGAACGAAGAATAATCCCGTATTGATTGGAGAGCCTGGTGTTGGCAAAACAGCAATTGTCGAAGGTCTAGCTCAGCGTATCATAAAGGGTGATGTTCCAGAGGGACTGAAAGAAAAACGTATCGTTGCACTGGATATGGGAGCACTGCTTGCCGGTGCGAAATTTCGCGGGGAATTCGAAGAGAGAATGAAGGCAGTGCTGAAGGAGGTCACCGAGTCGGACGGAAGGATAGTACTATTCATCGATGAGCTCCATACGGTTGTTGGCGCTGGTGCTGCTGAAGGCGCGATTGATGCTGGTAATCTGCTTAAGCCGCTTCTTGCTCGCGGCGAGCTGCACTGTATCGGTGCCACCACTCTCAATGAGTATAGAAAACATATTGAAAAGGATGCTGCTCTGGAAAGACGTTTTCAACCCGCCATCGTATCCGAGCCTTCGGTAGAGGACACAATTTCGATATTGCGAGGTCTGAAAGAACGCTACGACATTCACCATGGAGTGAAGATCAAGGACGGTGCACTCGTTTCGGCAGCTCTTTTGAGTGAACGGTACATATCGGACAGGTTCCTACCGGATAAGGCAATCGACCTTATCGATGAGGCAGCGGCTAAGCTCCGTACGGAGATCGATTCAATGCCCGCCGACCTTGATGAAATCATGCGAAAAACCATGCAGCTTGAGATCGAACGGGAGGCTCTCAAAAAGGAAAAGGACAGTGCATCCAAAGAGAGACTCGAAAAAATTGAGAAGCAGCTGGCCAATCTCAAAGAGAAGGGTAATTACCTAAAATCTCTCTGGGAGGATGAGAAAAAGGAGCTTGCCCGTCATCGGGA
This sequence comes from uncultured Spirochaetota bacterium, assembly GCA_964347455.1. Taxonomy (GTDB): domain Bacteria; phylum Spirochaetota; class B62-G9; order B62-G9; family DRHN01; genus JAGLSF01. The sequence continues at coordinate 8,244 of CAYFYU010000105.1, forward strand.
CCTGAAGAGTGAGATAGAAGGTGTAAAATTCGAAATTGAAAAGGCCGAGCGAAACTACGATCTGAATAAGGCTGCGGAGCTCAAGTATGGAAGGCTCACTCAGCTTGAAAAAGAACTGGAAGATCTGAGTAAGAAAACGAATGGAGAAAAGGGTAAAAGGCTCCTCAAGGAAGAGGTCGATGAAGAGGACGTCGCCGAGGTAGTTGCAAAATGGACCGGAATACCGGTATCGAAGCTCATGCAGGGTGAAATGGAGAAGCTCGCTAGCCTCGAGGATCATCTTCATCGGCGGGTAATAGGACAGGATGAAGCGGTAAGGGCTGTTGCCGATGCGATAGTTCGTGCTCGAGCCGGTATTAAAGACCCAAACCGCCCGATCGGGAGTTTCGTTTTTCTCGGACCCACCGGTGTTGGAAAAACCGAACTCGCCAGGACATTAGCAGAGTTTCTTTTTGATGACGAAAAGAACATGATACGCATAGATATGTCCGAATATATGGAGCGGCATACCGTAGCGAAGCTCATTGGTGCACCCCCGGGCTACATAGGTTACGATGAGGGGGGGCAGCTCACCGAAGCGGTGCGAAGAAAGCCCTATTCTGTCATACTGCTCGACGAAATTGAGAAAGCTCATCATGACGTGTTCAATATTCTGCTCCAGATACTCGATGAAGGTCGACTGACCGATTCACATGGAAGAACCGTCAATTTCAAGAACACAGTCGTTATCATGACGTCGAATCTTGGTTCTGAATACATACTCGGTGCAGTTGAAAATGGTGAGAAATCCTATGAGGATATGAAAAAGATGGTGATGGATATGCTTCGCAATAGTTTCAGACCTGAGTTTCTCAACAGGATCGATGAATCGGTTGTTTTTCATTCACTTACCAGAGAGGATATATTTGAGATTACTCGTTTGCAGCTTTCCTACCTTTCAAAAAGGATTAAGGAGAGAGGGATAACAACGCATTTTCTGGACCAGGCGTTATCCTATCTCGCAGAAAGGGGCTACGACACAAACTATGGTGCACGACCCCTGAAAAGAACGATCCAGAACCTCGTTGAAACGCCTCTTGCCAAGGAAAGCATCAAGGGAAAATTTAAGGACGGTGACAGCGTAACCGTTGACGTAAAGGGTAATGGGCTTGTGTTCAACAAGAGATAACTGAAACGATCCTGTAAATCTTTGGAAGTCAGCGACAAAAAGTAGTATAACTTTTTATATGGAAGGCAATAATTGGTCAATATATTTTGTCGGCAAGCCTCTACAGAGGTTTGCCGACATTAAAAAGGCCGGGATTAACGCAAAATATCTTGTTGACTGCAACGCTCTCATCGAACATGTAAGGAAAAAACCTCCAACTGGAAGATACCTGGTTTTTATCTCTTTTCCTTCTTCTCAGTCCATAAAAGCATTTGTGACCAAAGTTCAGAGAGAACAAAAATGGTTACTGTACAATATTCCTCTTGTTGTCGTCGTTCCCCCACAGTCTGCGGTAAAATCAGAGCTCATCGATTATTTCGATTATTGCCTTTTCAATCCTATCGAGGAAAAAGGTCTACTTACCATTGCCAATTACGTTTGGACATTAAAACAACACAAACTGTCTGAGAAGAAAAAGTCACGTATCAACGATGAAATTGCCCGTGAAGTTTTAGAAAACGTTGTGCATGCCGACGGAGCTGTTGAGGGAGTTGTGGCGCCAGCCGATTTGTACTACGTTATTGATAACAACGGAATAATACAGACTATAAATGACCAAGTTCTCCAAATTCTTGGATTTTCAAAGGATGAAATTGTCGGCCATCACTTTACAGATTTTATTGCCCATGAGGAGTTCAAAGAGGTCAAAAATGCGTTTGTTGAGAGGAGAACAGGTGATCGGCAGACGCGTAATAGGGTGATCAAATTCAAAAGAAAAGACGGTGACTTTGAGGAATTTTCAGTAGATGCGAGGGGTGTACACTTTCCCTCTGTCCGTGAACATCCCGATAAGGATCCCAATAGGATCCATATTGGTACTTTGGGAAGGGCAAGGAAAAAGACCCAGGGAACAGGAGCATTGGACCTGTTTCACCACTCTCACCTCCCTCTTTTTATATATGACCCGGAACAGAAGATACTCTCCATAAATGAAGGTTTTGAACGGTATTCAGGATACAGTCGTGAGAGGGTGAAGAACAAAAGTCCTGCAGAATTTGAAAAAGAGGGATACAGCTATTTTAATAGGTATTTAGAGAAGATTTCCGCTGGATTACAGTGCAGTTACACGACGGTGATTCGCGATACACGGGGCAGTGAAAAACTGTGTGAGGTTTCACTTGAGCAGGTCGACCTTGATGGGAAGGGTTGCATTATTGGCATGTACAACGACATAAGTAGGTTGATGGAATTCATCGATGAAGCCGATATGCTTATCCAGCTCTCCTGGGTAATTGGAAACTGTAGATCTCTGCATGAACTATTACAGTTGACTGTAGCAAAGAGTTCTTCAATCCTCAAGGTTCCCTTCATCATTTGTGCTGTGTTGGACAATAATGGTAAAGAAATCGAGCATTTCTATTTTCAGGATTCTAATGGCAAGATCAGATACGGTGAAGATGCAGCGGTGGTCTCACACTGTGTGGAACAGATGATATGGGAATCGATTCGTGAGAATAAAACACTCTACCATTCAACAGCAGACCTATCGTGGTTCAGCGAGCTCCGTGAATTTATCGCCATTGAGATCGATAGCTCAGGTACATTCGTGGCCTCACCTCTCGTCGTTAATGATAGAGGATTTGGTTGTATCGTGGTATTCAGTAACGAGGAGAGCCCATATACTCTTCAGCGAACCCGATTGCTTGAAATTTCAACAAACGTCATTGCCACCGGAATTGAAAGGCTCCGTCTTGAAGGAGAGGTTAGAAAAACCTTAGAGACCCTTGAGAGTCGGGTTCGGGAGAGAACCAAAGACCTTGAGGATTTCGTTTATACGGTATCACATGATCTCAAATCACCACTTCATGCCGCTCGTGGCTTTGCTGAAATGATAAAGAAACAGTTTGTCTCCGCTATTAAAACAGAGGAAGATGCGTTTATTATCCGCAGGGTTGATGAAAACATCGGGTATGCACTGAAAATGATAGATCAGCTCCTGCAGTTTTCCCGCATCGGAACCCGGGAGCTTCGGTTTGAAAAAGTGGATCTAAATGCGGTTGTGAACGATTACTTTGTTGAGTACAAAGCATTGAGCAGGGGTGCGGCGAGGGTTAAATTATTGATCGAAGGTACCCTGCCTGAGATCATTGCCGATCGGGGACGCATGGTGCAGCTCTTCACGAATGTTTTTGATAATTCAGTAAAGTATATGAACGGGGACAGCGTTACGATAAACGTTTCGGGTAAAAAGGCCGGTAATCGAGTTCAAATTACAATCGAGGATAACGGAATCGGAATACATGAAAGAGACCTTCCCAATATTTTCAATATCTTTTACCGTGGCCGTGTCGATATTGACAGTCAGTTTTCAGAAGGGGCGGGCGTAGGGCTGGCTATTGTTAAAAAAATAGTTGAACAACATAACGGTGATGTTACGATTAAAAGCATTCCCTCGAAAGGAACAAAAGTTACCCTAGATCTACCAATCAGCCAATAAATTCCACTCCCTTCCACGACCATCAAGGGTTGGGCTGAAAAGTTTCCAATCTAACTAATTAAGGGTTTGTGCGGCAAGCGGATTTTTTATATAATTAGGCATTAATTGTCTAATGATTTGGAATGATAGTTTATTACCCGATCGAGAATGGTCAATGTTTAGAGGGAATTATATCTACACGGTCGTTTTTCTATTGATGGGTGTCATAATTTTTTGGGGCAGCTGTACTCACAGAGCTGCCAACCAGGTGGAAGTTATAGTAAACCAATCTGAAAAGCATACTTCTTCAGTTAACCAGAATCAGGAGGAAGTCGGTACTACAAATGTGGATCTTGATATGGTCAAGATTACTGATAAGATGACCCTTTGGACTGACAAGACCCAGCTTCGAGGTGCCAATATATTTCAACGCAAGGTATACCCGGAACTGGACGGCCCGGAATTCATGGGCTCAGGGTATGTGGGTCCTCCCTATACACAGAAAGATTTTGACCGACTTGCAGATTTTGGTGCAAATTTGGTGGTTATCTCTCATCCCGGACTTTTCAGTGTAAAACCCCCTTACAATCTCGATAGGGAAATACAAGCCAATTTGGACGATTTGCTTCTCATGATCGCAAGTGCTGACATGTTTGCTGTCATTGCATATCGAACAGGGCCCGGACGTAGTGCGTTCACCTTTCATTTAGATGAGGTAGGTAACTGGTTCGATAAGAGCTATTTGGACGATTCCGTTTGGGAGAAGGGTGCAGCGCAGGATGGTTGGGTAAAGATGTGGGAGCATACCGCCAAACGCTATCGCAGCAATCCGGTGGTTGTCGGTTATCATCTCATGGTGGAGCCCAATGCGGATGAGGTGTTTTTTCAAATTTATGAACCGGATGAGTTCTATTCTAAATATACGCACACGTCATATGATTGGAACCTGTTGTATCCACGTATATTGGCGGGGATCCGAAAGGTCGATAAAGAAACACCGGTACTCGTAGGAGGAATGGGGTACAGCTCTATTGAATGGCTCCCGTACATCAGTCCAACAGAGGACAACAGAACCGTGTATGTGGTACATCAGTATGCTCCGGTACGATATACCCATCAAACGGCACGTTTAAAAATTGCGTATCCAGGAATGTATAACGTGGACTGGGATAGAAACAAGGAAAATTTTAATAGTGAATGGATTGATGCTCTATTCACAGA
>CAYFYU010000106.1:0-10062 GCA_964347455.1 uncultured Spirochaetota bacterium
AGATCTTCGACCTCCGCGAGATCTTCGACCTCTGCGACCTCCCTACACCCTTCTCCTCTTCCTTGCCCTGCAACCATTATGAGGAATTGGTGTCACATCCTTTATCATGTTAATTTTAAGTCCAACAACCTGAAGTGTTCTGATCGCAGATTCTCTACCGGAACCCGGACCTTTTACGAAAACATCCACTTCCCGTAAACCGTGCTCCATGGCTTTCCGTGCTGCATTTTCAGCTGTGATCTGTGCAGCAAAAGGGGTACTCTTCTTTGCTCCCCTGAAATCCAGACTCCCTGCACTTGACCATGCAATTGTATTTCCTGATTTATCCGAAATTGTCACTATGGTATTATTAAATGTAGCCTGAATATGCACGATACCATTTGCAATATTCTTCTTTTCCTTTTTTCTCGCTTTCGTTTTTACAGTCTTAGCCAAAATATCACTCCTTTACTTTTTCTTTCCCGCAACCGTTTTTTTCTTACCTTTACGCGTTCTCGCATTAGTTCTGGTGCGCTGCCCTCTAACTGGCATACCCTTTCTATGTCTGAGGCCCCTATATGCGCCTATATCTATGAGCCTCTTCACGTTCAGTGAAACCTCTGCTCTGAGTTCACCCTCGATCTTATAAGCACTCTCTATAATGGTCCTTAGCCTAGCGATCTCCTCATCGGTAAGTTTATGAACTCTTGTATCCGGATCTACCCCGGACCTTTCAACAATCTCCTTAGCCCTCGTCGATCCTATTCCGTAAATGTAGGTCAGTGCAACCTCAACCCTTTTGCTGTTCGGTAAATCAACTCCAGCAATCCTTGCCATACAATCCTCACTTTACTTTTGTCTCTGTTTGTGTTTCGGGTTATCACAGATTACGCGTACAACGCCTCGTCTCCTGATGATCTTACATTTATCACATATCGGCTTGACTGAAGCCCTTACCTTCATTTATAATTCACCTACCCTCTGAAATTCTTCAATTCCATTCGAAACAACGTCTCATCTAAATCCCGAGAATCCATAATTTCTACTTGTACCGATAGGTAATTCTTCCCCGATTCAGATCATACGGGGAAAGCTCCAAACTCACCTTATCCCCGGGCAATATGCGAATATTGTGCATTCTCATCTTACCGGATATGTGAGCGAGAACGACATGTCCGTTTTCAAGCTCAACCTTGAACATGGCATTCGGTAGAGGTTCCTTCACGATCCCATTAACCGTTATTGCTTCTTCCTTTGACATGTATTCTCCTCATAAAATCAAGAAGGAATGATCCCCTATGGACAAATTACGAACAATAATAATTCATTTTCTTTACACAGTCAATATGCCTTCACAGCTGCTCTTTACAAGCTTTATCGATAATAAATCTCTTTCCCTTCTCTATAAATTTCTCCCTCTAAGTTTTCCACCTCTCCTCATAAAGCCATCGTAGTGCCGCATGAGCAGATGCGACTCAATTTGCTTCATCGTATCAAGGTCAACACCCACCATAATCAGTAGGGAGGTGCCTCCCATGAGGAATGCCATCTCCGAGGGAAGATTCAACCAGCGCTGAATAATAGTGGGAATCAAAGCGATGAGCGCGAGAAAAATAGACCCGGGAAGAACTATTCGATTTAATACCCGCTGTAAATAGGTTGCGGTATTCTGTCCAGGCCTAATTCCGGGAATGTAGCCCCCAACTTTTTTCAGGTTATCCGCGATATCAATCGGATTTAGTTGAATTTGCGTATAGAAATAGGTGAAAAATATAATCAATAGTGCGTACAACGTGAGGTAGAGGACATTACCCGGTGATAGAAGCGATGCAAGCCGGTCGAGAAATGGAGCCCGTGCGCCCAGGGTCTGAGCTATCTGTGCCGGAAAGAGAAGAACCGAGGAAGCGAAAATAATCGGAATGACGCCAGAGGGATTGATCTTGAGCGGAAGATGTGTAGCTTGCGCCGAATACACCTTTCTCCCAATCACCTTTTTTGCGTGTTGTATAGGAATACGACGCTGCCCCTGCTGCTCCAAGATGACAAAAGCCACGATACCAATGAATATGCCGAAAGATGCGATGAGTACAATTGGATTGAGTTCTCCTATTTTCAACTGGTCGTAGACCTGCTTGAAAGCCACGGGAATTCTCGCCACTATCCCGATAAATATGAGAACGGAAATACCGTTTCCAATCCCCCTCTCCGTTATCTGTTCTCCTATCCACATGAGAAATATGGTGCCTGCCGTTATCGCAACAATCGCATTTATGGTAAATCCGATTCCCGGGTTTACAATAACATCGGGTTGTGATTTCATAAATACCGTCAGCGCATATGCCTGAATCGAGGCGATAATAACAGTTCCAAATCTGGTTATCTGCTGTATCTTCTTTCTCCCGACCTCACCTTCTTTGGACAAACGCTCGAGCACTGGAACAACAACAGTAAGAAGCTGCAGAATAATCGAGGTCGATATATAGGGCATTATGCCGAGCGCAAAAAGCGTAAATCGCCTCAGTGCACCACCTGCGAAGAGATCGAGAAAACCAAGCAAGCCTCCGCCTGTTTGGGTAAATAGTCTTTCGAGCGCAAGTGCATTTATTCCGGGAATTGGTATGTATGTGCCAATCCTAAATATGGTGAGCATCGCAAGAGTAAAGAATACCCTTCTTCTGAGCTCTGGTATCTTGAAAATGTTGAAAACGATATTACCCTGATTTGCCATTCTCTGTTCCTATTCCAGGACCTCCACATCGCCCCCTGCACGCTCGATGGTTTCCCGTGCTTTTTGAGAAATTTTGTTAACTTTGACATGGAGCTTTTTATCAAGCTCACCATGTCCAAGCAGTTTTACGAATTGGGATTTTTTATTCACCAGTCTCTTTGACAGCAGTACCGTATAATCGATCACATCTTCATCATTGAATCCTGCAAGATCCCTGATATTGATAACCTGAAATTGGCGTTCGAACCTGCTATTCTTAAATCCTCTCTTGGGAATTCTCCGTGCGAGAGGCATCTGTCCACCCTCGAATCCTATTTTCCGACTGTACCCTGACCTCGACTTCTGACCGTTGTTCCCTCGTCCGCAGGTACACCCCCTCCCTGTTCCAGGGCCTCTTCCAACTATCCTTCTCCTTTTTACCGCACCGTGGGGTGCACGCATGTTCATTTTTTAACCCTCTCAACTTTCAACAGATGTTTTACTTTGAAGATCATTCCTTGAATGGCAGGATTATCCTTTTTCATTACTGTAGAGTTTTTCTTATTCAATCCCAATGCTAGTACAATCTCCCTGTGCTTTTCAGGAACACCAATGAGGCTTTTATCCAGTGTGATCTTGACCATTGCTATCTCGTCTATAATTTAATAGTATCATCCAAAAAGTTCTTTGGTTGTTTTTCCCCGTATTTCCAAAACTTGTCCAATATTCATCAGCTGTGTGAGCCCATTCATCGTCGCTTTAACGATATTTAATGCATTAGCGGTGCCTAATGATTTTGACAGGATATCCTTTATTCCGGCAAGCTCAACAACTGCACGTACAGGACCGCCTGCTATAATACCGGTTCCGGGAGATGCTGGTTTAAGTATCACCTTTCCGCTCTTGAATTGACCGAGCACTTCATGGGGTATCGTATTTCCCTTGATATTTACCTCGACGATACTTTTTCTTGCCTTCTCAACGCCCTTTCGTATTGCCTCGGATACTTCATTCGCCTTTCCAAATCCAATACCAACATGCCCGCTCTTGTCCCCAACAACCATAAGTGCACTGAAACTAAATCTTCTACCACCTTTGACAACTTTGGCAACCCTGTTCAATTTAACCAATTTCTCAGTAAACTGATCTTCACCTTCTTCAACCACATTCGTATCACCCAAAACGTGCTCCTTGATGTAAGCTATACCTTGATTCCGCCTTTTCGAACGCCCTCCGCGATTGACTTGACGATACCATGGTATATATAGCCATTTCTATCAAATACTACCTGTTTTATCTTTGCCGCTTTTAATTTTTCCGCCATTTTCTGGCCCACACGCGCTCCGCCATCGCAATTTTTCTTAACGCCCACCTCAATATCTGATAAAGAACAGAGCGTACTACCTCTATCATCATCTATCGCCTGAACATAAATATGCTTATTACTTCGAAACACAGTTACCCGGGGCTTCGTTTTTGATCCGTGAATACCTTTTCTGATCCCCTTTTTTCGTCTTAACCTTCTCTCAGTTTTTTTCATATAATCCTCTGCTCCCTACCTATTGGGGACATGTTTTACTTAACGGTAGCCTTCCCTGCTTTCCTCCTGACATGCTCATCTGCATACATAACACCCTTACCCTTGTAAGGCTCCGGAGGCCTGAATTTTCTGATTTCAGCCGCACACTGTCCAACCTGCTGTTTTTCAATCCCTGATACGATAACCGTATTAGGGTCAGGTACCTGTGCAGTAATACCTTCCGGTACTGAATATTCGATGGTATGGGAATAACCAAGATTGAGCACAAGCATCTTACCCTGCAACTGAGCCTTGTACCCTACACCAACGATCTTGAGACTCTTGCTATACCCATCGGTAACGCCAACAACCATGTTGTTCAGTAAGCTACGAACCAATCCATGATTCGCGTTTGCATCCTTCTCCACACCTTTAGGATTAATGAAAAGCTGATTATTTTCGTGCTTAATCTCACCATTGAAGTCAATTTTTCTTTCAAGCTTGCCCTTTGGACCTTCAACTGTTGCGATCGAATTTTTAAAATGGAATTTTACATCCTGTGGTATCGTTATGGGTAATTTCCCTACTCTTGACATTTTCCATCACGCTCACTATTTATTTTATATCTACCAGATATAACAGAGAATCTCACCTCCGACGTTCTGTTCACGTGCCTTTTTATCGGTGAGCACCCCCTTTGACGTCGAAACAATCGAGGTTCCGTAACCATTGAATATCCTTGGTATTTCATTCTTCCTTCGGTACATCCTCAAACCTGGTTTCGAGGCCCTCTCTACGTTATGAATGACACACTCCCCCTTTGGTGTATATTTCAGGTAAACACGGATATAAGATTTGTTGTTGTCCTCAATCAGCTTGAAGTTTTTTATATAGCCCTCGTTTTTGAATATCTTGATGATTTCCATCTTCAACTTACTAGCCGGAATGTCGACTTTTTCTTTTTTTCCCCTGTTCGCATTTCTTAAAACGGTTAACATATCTGCAATTGGATCTGTTTGACTCACTTTTAAACCTCTCACTTTCTAATTGGCTTTTTACCAGCTTGATTTCGTAACCCCGGGGATCATCCCCTCACCAGCTAATTTACGAAAACAAATTCTGCACATCTCAAACTTTCTTATGTATCCCCTAGGTCTTCCGCAGATCTTGCAACGGTTATAGTATCTTGTCTTGAACTTCTGCGGTTTCTTCGATTTTGCAATAAGAGATTTTTTTGCCATTGAACCTCCTATCTACTGTATGGCATTCCAAAAGCTTCAAGAAGTTTTTGCGCTTCTTCATCCGATTTGGCACTGGTACATATAATAACATCCATGCCATGTATCTTCTCAACCTTATCGTAATCAATTTCAGGAAAAATAATCTGCTCTTTGATTCCAACAGCAAAATTACCCCTTCCATCAAAAGAATTCTTCGAAACACCTTTGAAATCTCGTACTCGAGGGAGTGCGATATTGATAAACCGATCTAAAAATTCATACATCCGGTCACCGCGAAGGGTCGTCTTACAGCCTATTTCCATCCCTTTTCGTACCTTAAATGAAGCGACGGACTTTTTTGCCCTTGTGCGTACCGGTCTCTGACCGCTTATCAACTGCATCTCATCGATTGCAGTTTCAAGCAGCTTCTTGTTCTCGATCGCCTCTCCCAATCCCATGTTGAGGACAATCTTTTCAAGCTTCGGGACCTGCATAAGATTCTTATACTTGAATTCCTTGGAAAGTATCTCGACTATTTCCTCTTTATATCGTTTCTTCAACCGCGGTACCATATCTGGAAACCCCTATCACGTGAACTGCTGTTCAGCTTTCTACACCTTATCGAGAATTTCGCCGCATTTGCCACAAATTCGAACTCGCTTTCCATTTTCAAGCGATTTCTTTTTCAATCGAGATGGTTTGTCGCACTTGGGACACACTACCATAATATTGGAAATATGAAGAGGTGCCTCAATATCTATGATGCCACCCTTTTGATTTTGCTGATCCGGCCGTCTCGTCTTTTTAACTATATTTAATCCTTCAATTACGACCCGATTCTTCTGTTTATCCACAAAAAGAACCTTTCCTCTCTTCCCCCTATCCTTCCCTCTGAGCAGCTTTACCTTGTCGTTTTTCTTAACCAGTACATCCATCTCGTCCCATCCTTTACTGGACTTTAGAGTACTTCTGGTGCAAGAGAGACAATTTTCATGAAATTTTTGTCTCTCAGCTCTCTTGCAACAGGCCCAAATATTCGAGTACCTCTGGGATTGAGCTGATTATCCACAAGAACCGCAGCATTGTCATCAAAACGTATATAACTGCCGTCGAGTCGACGTATCTCCTTTTTCGTCCTCACAATTACTGCCTTTACCTTTTCGCCCTTTTTTATCTGAGCATTCGGCAACGCATTCTTTACAGAGCATATAACAAGATCACCAATTGAGGCATACCGACGTCTCGAGCCACCCAAAACTTTGATACAGAGTAGTTTTTTCGCTCCACTGTTATCCGCTACATTCAGGTATGATTCCGACTGTATCATTTCATTTCCTCTAAAAAATCCAACCGAGCTATTTGGCTCTTTCGATAATATCTACCAGTTTCCACGATTTTTCTTTACTTATTGGTCTCGTCTCGATAAAACGTACCTTGTCACCCACATTACATTCGTTTTTTTCATCGTGGACTTTGTATCGTTTTGTTCTCTTTACATACTTCTTGTATACTGGGTGCTTTTTCAGCTCTTCCACTGTGGCGATGATCGTCTTGTTCATGCTATTGCTAACCACTGTGCCCACCCTTAACTTTTTGACCGATTCCTTCATCTTGTATCCACCTTCGTTCTATTACCTACTTCTTATCCCGAGTTCATATTCCTTCAGCAAAGTGTTTATTCGAGCTATATCGCGTCTTGTTTCTCGTAACTTGAGAGTATTCTCTAGCTGCCCCATCATCTTGTTGAACCGGAATATGCGGTAGTCCTTAATGAGTTTCTCCTTTAACTCTTGCAGCTCATCGATGGTCATTTCAGCGAGATTACGTTTCATAATAACCGTCCTTATTTCTTCTCAGATGGTAACTCTCTCGATAAATTTACACTTTATGGGCAATTTATGAGATGCAAGCCTCATCGATTCCCGTGCAATCTCCTCAGAAACGCCACTTACCTCAAACATCACCTTTCCCGGTTTAACGATAGCGACCCAGCCTTCGGGCATACCCTTACCCTTCCCCATTCTCGTCTCTGCTGGTTTTTTCGTATAGGGATGGTCGGGAAATACCCGTATCCACACTTTGCCACCTCTTTTCATATGCCGTGTTAAGGCAACCCGTGCTGCCTCTATCTGCCGGTTGCTAACCCATCCAGGTTCGAGAGCAGAAAGTCCGTATTCTCCGAAATTCAATGTATTACCCCTTGAAGCAAAGCCCTTCATCCTACCCCTTTGCTTTTTCCGGTATTTGAATTTACTGGGTTGTAACATGACATCCCCTCATTCATTATTTGTATTACCAGTTTACTGTGCTTCTACTGCGTTACGCTTCTTTTTTAGGAGCACACCAGCATCCTGTCTCGTGTCTTTCTTGAAAACCTCACCCTTGAAGATCCACACTTTAACGCCGATTGTTCCGAAGGTTGTATTCGCCTGGGCAAATCCGTAACTGATATCTGCCCTGAAGGTATGCAACGGTATCATCCCTTCTTTATACTTTTCGGTTCGTGCCATTTCAGCACCGCCAAGTCTACCTGAACAGGTAATCTTGATTCCCTGTGCGCCTGCCTGCATGGTTGAGGACAGAGCTTTTTTCATCGCCCTTCGAAAGGCCACTCTACCCTCGAGCTGGCGCGCTATGTTCATTGCAACAAGCTCAGCATCGAGAACCGGATTTTTTATCTCCTTTATCTTTATCTGTATTTCTTTATCTGTAAAACGGCTCAATTCTTTGCTTATACTTTCTACTTCTGCACCCTTTCGACCAATGACTATACCTGGTCTCGCAGTATGAATGATTACATTGATCTTCTCCGGATAACGAATTATCTCAACTCGTGAAACTTCCCCAGTTTTCAGTCGCTCCTTTATATATCTCCTGATCGATAGATCTTCATGGAGGTTATTCGCGTATTCTTTTTTTGAGTACCATCGTGATTCCCATGTCCCGATGACACCAATACGAAGACCAACAGGGTTTACCTTTTGACCCATTATCTCCTCCGTCTATTTCTTTATTTCTTCCCCCGAAACTGTGACTGCAATATGGCAGGTTCGTTTTCGTATGCGATCCGCCCTTCCTCTCGCTCGTGGCCGCCATCGCTTCAGCGTCGGGCCTTCATCTACCGTTATTTTATCTATCATCACGTTCTCTTCATCAATATTCTTACTCTTTGCCATTAAGTTAGCAACTGCAGATTGCATGACACCATAGAGCACACGAGCACCTCTTGATGTATCGAGCATTAATGCGGCACCAGCTTCAGGCCAGCGCATGTTTCTCACCGATTTCCCATATTTATTCACTTTTCTACCAGAAATTCTCACGTATTTTGCAACTGCACGTGCATCCATCTTAAGACACCTCATTTAATCCGTGAAGATCGCTCTGAACCTGCATGCCCCTTGTAAATTCTCGTGGGTGAAAATTCTCCAAGTTTGTGTCCCACCATATTTTCAGTCACATAAACAGGGAAAAATTTCTTCCCATTGTACACATTGAATGTATGGCCAACCATTTCAGGAAATATCGTCGATTTTCGAGACCAGGTTTTGATTATTTTTGTTTCATTCTTGTTGTTGAGTTCGATAACCTTCTTATACAATTTCTTATCTATAAAAGGTCCCTTCTTTATAGACCTCGACACAGGCTACCCCCTTATTTTTTTCTATTCTTAATTATAAATTTGTCACTGGGCTTGTTTTTCTTTCTCGTTTTATAACCCTTTGTCGGAACACCCCAAGGTGTAACCGGATGTCTTCCTCCCGACGACTTTCCTTCACCCCCGCCATGGGGATGATCGACAGGATTCATAGCCACTCCCCGTACCTTCGGTCTTTTCCCCAACCACCGCGAACGTCCGGCTTTTCCGAGGGAAATGTTGAAATGATCCTGATTTCCCACCTGGCCTACAGTTGCATAACACTTTGCATTTATATGTCTCATCTCACCGGATGGGAGTTTAACGATGCAATTCTTACCCTCTTTTCCCACGATCTGCACCAATGTTCCAGCCGAACGAGCCATCTGCCCACCCTTACCGGGATAGAGCTCGATATTATGGACAACGGTCCCTAGGGGCATATTACCGACCGGCATAGCATTACCAATAGTTGCCTTTACATTATCACCGGCAATTACCCTGTCTCCAACCTTCAGACCATCAGGAGCAAGTATGTACCGTCTCTCTCCATCCAAGTAGGAGAGAAGGGCAATTCGGGCGCTACGATTCGGGTCATACTCGATCGTTTCAACTTTTGCCTCAATGTTTTTCTTATCCCGTTTGAAATCTATCCTCCGGTACAGCTTCTTTGCACCGCCTCCCCGTCTTCTAAGAGTCATGCGCCCTCTGTTATTTCTCCCGCTAATTCGTTTCTTTCCTTCGGTAAGGGTTTTGTACGGTTCATTGGTCGTAATATCTTCACCAGTGACCACTGAAAAATACCTTCTCGATGATGTCACTGGTTTATATTTCTTTATGGCCATAACAATTCTCTCTTTCCTGCCGCAAATACCCTAGCTAATGTCACACACCTTCAAAAAGCTCTATCTTATCTCCCTCTTTGAGCGTTACAACTGCTTTTTTCCAGGAAGAGGTGTAGCCGAATTTATAACGCTCCCGCTTCCTCTTTCCCTTCACA
>CAYFYU010000106.1:10072-12773 GCA_964347455.1 uncultured Spirochaetota bacterium
AGAAATGGGTTCAACATCAAATATCTCTTTGATTGCAATCATTACTTCCTTTTTGTTGGCTCTCTTATTTACCTTGAAACAATACTTGCCGAGCTCCTGCAGAGAGGTGCTCTTCTCTGTAATTATGGGATTAATGATAATTTCACCTTTTTTCATTTTTTCATCCGTCAGAACTGCAGCTATAAAAAATTCTAACCCTTTGAATTCTCTGCATATTTTTCATTTAGCAATTTTACAGCACTTTTGGTCAGGATAAGCTGCGTTGCATAGTAAAGATCCTTTGTATTGAGAAGATTCGCTTCAAAATACTGTATCCATGGTATATTCCTGCCAGCTCTTCTGGTCAAAGGATCCCTATCATTGTCGACAAACAAAACCCTGCCACGATTTTTCTCATCTACAAGACTCAGAGCTATCTTCTGAAAATCTCTGGTTTTTCCGGAATCAATAGAAAAATCTTCCACAACCTTCAGTAACTGTTCACCTGTTTTCATGGAAAGGAGTGAGCGGATAGAGAGTCTTTTCATTTTTCTCTGCAATTTAATCCTGTAACTTCTCGGTTTTGGTCCAAATGTCGTGCCACCACCAGTCCAGATTGGACTCCTCCTCGTTCCAGCCCGTGCCCTGCCTGTGCCCTTCTGTCTGTACGGCTTAGCACCACCGCCACGGACATCAGCCCTTGCCTTCGTGGAAGCGGTACCCAGCCTTTGATTTGCAAGCTCTGCTCGAAGTGCATAATAGATAGCAGATCTATTGGGCTTTATATTGAATACCGTGTCATTTAGCTTGACAGTTCCCTTCTCCTTACCCTCAATATCATAGACCTTAATATTCATATCTACTTCTCGTCTATTATCGATTATTTCAATCTATAATCTATTCATGCCGCTTGACGCAGCAATAAATCTTATTTCCCTAATCGTGTCAAATGGATTGCAAAAAATACCGCACGCATGGTTACTGCGCACGGATCAAGCCAGAATCATCAAGATAGAAATCGCTATTGCTTTATTTCTACATCAACGCCGGCAGGCAACTCGAGTTTCATGAGGGCATTTATCGTATCGCTCGTAGGGTTGATTATATCAATAAGTCTTTTATGCGTCCTCATTTCAAACTGTTCTCGAGATTTCTTATTCACGTGAGGTGAGCGCAATACGGTATATTTACTAACCTTCGTCGGCAAAGGTACAGGTCCTGAAACCTTCGCCCCTGCTCTTGATACCGCTCCCACTATGGCTTTTGCTGATTGGTCGATCAGTTCCGCATCAAACGCCCTCAATCTCACTCTGATCTTTTGCACATCCATAACAACCTCTATTCGATAATGTCCGAAACTGCCCCTGCTCCAACCGTCCTGCCACCTTCACGGATGGCGAATCTCATCCCTTTTTCCATTGCAATAGTCGATATCAACTCTACCTCCATGTTGATATTGTCTCCAGGCATTACCATCTCGACGCCATCGGGGAGCTTGATTACCCCAGTCACATCTGTTGTTCTAACATATATCTGAGGCCTGTAACCAGAAAAGAACGGGGTATGTCGTCCACCTTCCTCTTTGGTCAGCACATAAACCTGGGCTTTAAACTTCGTATGCGGCGTTATCGACCCCGGTTTTGCCAAAACCTGACCTCTTTCAACCTCCTCTCTTTTTATTCCTCGCAGAAGTACACCGATATTGTCACCAGCCACTCCTTCATCGAGAAGCTTTCTAAACATCTCCACACCAGTTGCCACTGTTTTTACAGTGGGACGAATTCCAATAATTTCCACTTCCTCGTTTACCTTTACCTTCCCGCGCTCCACTCTGCCTGTAACAACTGTACCTCTTCCGGAAATGGTAAAAACGTCCTCAATCGGCATGAGGAATGGCTTATCCACGTCCCTTTTCGGTTCTGGAATATAGTTATCTATCGCATCGAGAAGCTCCTGAACACTCTTGGTCGACTCGGGATCCTTTGGGTTTTCCATCGCAGCGAGCGCACTTCCCTTTATAACCGGGATGTCGTTTCCAGGGAACTCGTACTCGTTCAGAAGATCGCGCACCTCCATCTCCACGAGCTCCAGCAGCTCTGGATCATCTACTCTATCGATTTTATTGAGATATACCACCATTGCCGGAACCCCGACCTGTCGTGCAAGGAGAATGTGTTCCCGCGTCTGCGCCATGGGGCCATCGTCTGCTGCCACGACTAGTACAGCCCCATCCATCTGAGCCGCACCAGTTATCATGTTCTTTACATAGTCGGCGTGTCCCGGACAGTCCACATGGGCATAATGCCTTTTTTCCGTCTCATATTCAACATGCTGTGTTGCAATGGTTATGCCCCTCTCCTTTTCCTCTGGTGCATTATCTATCTCTTCAAACTTTTTTGGCTGTGCTAATCCTCTGTCAGACAGATAGAATGTCATTGCGGACGTCAATGTTGTTTTCCCATGATCAACGTGACCAATCGTTCCCACATTTACGTGAGGTTTCGTCCTTTCGAATTTTTCCTTTGCCATGAAAATCTCCTCCTCAGATCTTGTAATCACCAGTACGATGAAATATTGTATGTCGTAAAAACCCTGAACAAGTTAATATAAAAAGTGTCAACTATCAATACTTTTTTCCTCTTACCGAACCTTTCAGCACTTGGCAGTACCTTCGGCCCTTGATAGGACCTTCGGCCCTTGATAGGACCTTCGGCCCTTGATA
>CAYFYU010000107.1:0-12442 GCA_964347455.1 uncultured Spirochaetota bacterium
CGGCGTGAGCTCTTTCAAATAGTTTAGGATTCTCATTATAGAAATCTCTGAGCTGCTCCTCCGGTATATCATCGTAGCGGACGAATACATATTCGATCTTTTTCCCAAAATCGGTGTAATGATAAAAAGATTCTAACTCCAGATCCGATACCTTGGCTGTACTGATGAAATCCTCAATGAACATGCCGATAATGAGCTGCTCCTCCTCGCTCCTGAATATCCGCTGTTTCGTTGCTTCGGGTGTATTATTGTAGCGGTTTTCATCGAACCTCTTTCCCTGATCTGCATAGTACCCCTTCTCGATTATTCTGGAGAGTACCGCATCTCTCGATGCCCTTATACCCTCATTTTCGGCATACTGAAGTATCAATGTTCGCTGAATCACGGTATCCAGTGCCCTGCGAAGGAGCTGTTGGTCCATCTCCTCTGTTACCGGTTCTCCCTCAGCTTTCTGCCGCTCTTCCTCGTAGTACTGCCGGTAAATGTTGGCAAATAGAGAATCGCTTTCCATGGATATCGACTCACCATTGATGGTCGCTATGCTCGAAGACGCGCCATCCCTGCTGATATACCTATAGGCAAAGCTCCCGACAAATGCAACGGCGACGAATCCAATTATCATTGAGACGAGTACCTTTTTAGGGGAGATTTTTTTTTCTTTTACAAAGGCCATTTTTTAAGCTCGTTTTGAGATTGAAGTTAACCTAATACAAGGTAGAAGTCCCGTCAATCAAAAAGTCCCCTGACTGAAGTCGAGGGAAAGGTCAGTTTATCAAACTGATATCGACGTTTCTAAACATCGGTGAAAATGTAGGCGCGGCCAATGGTTTTTAGGTTGCATTTTGGCACATTTCGTAGTATGTATCTTTTTGTTATCTATATAAATGGAGAAATCAATGAAATCAATTGCGATCATTGGTGCACAATGGGGCGATGAGGGAAAGGGAAAGATTGTACACCTGTTATCAGGGGATGCAGACCTTATCTGCAGGTATCAGGGTGGTAACAACGCTGGACATACGGTAGTGACAGGCGGGAAAAAGTACGTCCTACATTTGATACCTTCGGGCATTTTAAAGGAGGGCACACACTGCGTTATAGGTAATGGAGTGGTCGTCAATCCCTTTGCTCTGCGAGAGGAGATTGAAACACTGAAAGGGGCAGGAGTAAGCTGTGATTCGCGTTTGTTTGTATCAAACAGAGCGTCGATCATCATGCCCTATCATATTGAGCTCGATCATGCCCACGAGGAGGCACTCGGTATCGGTACGACGAAACGGGGAATAGGTCCCGCTTATTCTTTTAAATTTGCACGGCTAGGTATTCGCTCATGTGACCTTGAGGAGCTTTCATATGTGGAGCGGGTTGTTGACAATGCACTCGATGAGGTAAATACAACCCTGGTCAAACGTTTCGGCAGGAAGCCCTTGAAGAAGATAGATGTAATGGATCAGCTGCGGGAATACGCCGAGATTCTGAAGCCCTTTATTGCAGACACAACAGGGATGGTTAATCGGCATATACAGGAGGGGAAAAAGATCATCTTTGAAGGTGCTCAGGGGGTACTGCTCGACGTTGATTTTGGTTCTTATCCGTATGTCACCTCTTCCAATCCTAGTTCAGGAGGGATACTCACGGGACTCGGTATTGGGCCAAAATCCGTAGGTCAAATAGTGGGGGTTACCAAAGCCTATACGACCCGTGTTGGGGGAGGTCCCTTTCCGACTGAACTCGAGGACGAAACGGGAGAGTACATACGCAAGAAAGGCGGGGAATTTGGAGCATCCACCGGAAGACCCAGAAGATGCGGTTGGTTTGACGTAGTATGTGTCCGTTACGCTGTCATGGTTTCTGGTATTGAGAAGCTTGCCATGACAAAATTCGATGTGCTTGATGGTATCGAACAGGTTAGGGTGTGCACCCACTATCAAATAGACGGGAAAGAGACCGACGAATTCCCCGCCAATGCCGATGTTCTCGGTCGGGCCGTACCGGTGTATGAAGAGCTTCAAGGCTGGGACAGAATTTCCGGCATTCGGAAATATGGCGATCTACCGGGCAATGCAAAAGAGTATGTAGAGAGACTCGAAGAACTGCTTGGTATGAAAATATCGCTCGTGTCGACGGGTCCTGATGAAATGGATACGATTTTCAGGGAAAAACTGGTCTTTTGATGAGAAGGGGGTAGAAGTTTTGCCTGTTTTCAACGGGAAGAACATTATTCTGGATTTCGACTACGTCCTTCACAGGCTGAGAATCAGCGAGAGGCAACGGAGCAGAAACATCCGATTAATCGAGGCTCTCAGGGATGGTATTGGGGTAGTGAGTCAAAATGCTTTTCTCTCTGTGTTCTACAGGGAATATGCATACAATCGGAGTGAGAAGGGTAGAGTGGATCTGAACGGCTTTTCCCTCAATGTGGGAGAGGTTGTATCGGGTAAACTCATCGATGCTCAATCCGTGCTCATCGGAATAGCGACCATTGGAAGCGGGGTTGAGGATATGGCGAGGGAGGCGAAGGGTGTAAATGGGCTTACCCACTCCTTTGCGCTTGAAGCCCTGGGTGCAATTGCCCTCGACATGGGAATGGAAGAATATTTTAGATGCTACGATGAAAAACTCGTTCCTTCCGGCCTTTACACAGGTGTTGCCCTGTCTCCCGGTGATACAGAGGGATGGATTCTGGAGGATCAGCTGACAATCTACAAAGCACTTCAGGAGGAACTCGTCGATGTGAGCATCAGTGAGGCCTTAATGCTCATTCCGAAAAACTCCGTATCCTTTCTTGTTGGAATCTACGATCATCCGGTGAAAGGGGAGAATGAGTTTCCCTGCGATTACTGCTCGATGCGTGACAATTGTCTCTACAGACGAGTAGAGTGATCATAAGTGACAATTAAAATTCTCTGGGAAGGAGATATACGTGGCGAAAAATAATTCTTTGGTTAAAAAAGCAATAGAAATGGGAGAAGGAATCCTGCGCTTAATGCCATGCTGGGTACCGAGGGTTTTTTGTATACCAGGGCGACGTATGAAGCTGCACCCAGATGACCTCTATGCCTTTGGTGCTCATCGGGGTGGCATCGATGAACGATGGTTTGCATCGACGACAAAAGCAGATAATGGACCACTCACCCTTGAGGATGAAGGGCTCAGCTATATTTTTGTAGCCGATGGTATAAATAAAGAGAAAGTACTCTTTAAAGAAGCGATCGAGCTCATGGGAGATGAGATTCTCGGCAAAGAGGTAATGAAGAAGCATAAGGGATGGGTCATGTTTGCGAAATTTTTCGATAATATGGGACCGCTACCACATCACCTGCACCAGGATGACGAAAAGGCAGCAGCAGTGGGAATGAAGGGAAAACCGGAAGGTTATTACTTTCCGAAGCAGTTAAATGTTCACGGTGGCCAGTTTCCCTACACATTTTTTGGTTTAAATCCCGGCACCACGCGGAATCATGTAAAAAAATGTCTCGAGGATTGGAATAAAGGTGACAATGGGATACTGTACCTGGCTCATGCATATAAACTGAAACTAAATACAGGATGGAATGTTCCTCCGGGAATACTCCACGCTCCAGGGTCATATTTGACCTATGAGCCACAAAGAGCGTCTGATGTATTTGCGATGTTTCAATCACTTGTCTGGGATCAGGTTTTCTCATGGGACATGCTTGTAAAGAATGTGCCGGAGAAATATAAAAAAGACCTCGATTATATAATTGATCTGATCGATTGGGATCTCAATCTTGACCCTGAATTTGTTAAAAATCGGTATTTGGAACCCAAACCGATAAAACCACTGGAGGAGATGCGCTCTGAAGGGTATGAAGAATATCAGGTCGTCTACAACTCGGATTATTTTTCTGCAAACGAATTGACTGTACTCCCCGATCGCTCCGTTACCGTTAAGGACAGTGCGGCATACGGAATCATTGTGATACAGGGACAGGGAAAAATTGGTGGTCTCAGGATAGAATCTCCGGTATTGATACGGTTTGGAGAGATGACCAATGATGAGCTCTTTATCACGGTGAAGGCAGCCCAGGAAGGGGTTACTATAACCAATGAAAGTGATAAAGATGATCTGGTTATGCTAAAACATTTTGGACCAGGGGAGTAGTACCAGAAATATTACAATGAGAGGCAGGGATGAGCGAGAATAATTACGTTATAGGCGTTGATTTTGGAACCGATTCGGTACGATCAATAATAATCGATGCTTCCGATGGGAGAGAGGTATCCTCACATGTAGTGAATTTCAACAGATGGAGTAAAGGGAAGTACTGTGACCCTTCTAAGAATCAGTTTCGGCAGCATCCATTGGATTACCTTGAAGGGCTCGAGCAAACCGTAGGTGGGGCTCTGAAAGAGGCTGATGGCGGGGTTCGTGAGGGTATCGTGGGCATTGGTGTTGATACCACCGGCTCTACACCTGCACCTGTAGACCGAGCAGGGACAGTTCTGGCAATGCACGATGAGTTCAGGGAAAATCCCAATGCGATGTTCGTGCTCTGGAAGGACCATACATCGGTACAGGAGGCGGAAGAGATCAACCAGGTTGCAAGAAGCTGGGGAGGTACCGATTTTACCAAGTATGAGGGGGGTGTCTACTCCTCTGAGTGGTTCTGGGCGAAGATCCTCCATATTTTAAGAAATGACCCGAAGGTGCGGGATGCTGCATTTTCATGGGTCGAGCATGCCGATTGGATACCGGCCATTCTCACGGGCAATACAGACCCCCTGACCCTTATGAGAAACCGATGCGCAGCGGGTCATAAGGCAATGTGGCATCCGGAATGGGGTGGCCTGCCTCCGGAGGAGTTTCTTGTCAATTTGGACCCCCTGCTAGGGGGCCTTCGGGCCCGGCTCTATACCGATACACACACTTCTGACCAGAGAGCGGGAGGTCTCACGGAGGAATGGGCGAAAAAGCTCGGATTGAGAGAGGGAACGGCTGTAGCAGTCGGCGCGTTTGACGCACATATGGGTGCTGTGGGTTCAGAGATCAGTGAGGGCACCTTTGTTATGATACTGGGTACGTCAGCATGCGACATGGCAGTTGCTTCTCAGAATGTGATTTCAGACAAGCTTGTGACCGGTATTTGCGGCCAGGTCGACGGTTCCATCGTACCCGGGATGATCGGGCTGGAGGCAGGGCAGTCGTCTTTTGGCGATGTCTTTGCCTGGTTCAAGGAAGTTCTTTTATGGCCATTGAGAAACATTCAACCGAAATCCGTTGAGAAGGGCAGCTGGGAAGCGCTCAGGGATGAGATTGAAGACGGTATCATCGAAAAGCTCTCGATGGAGGCTTCGAAACTACCGATTGAGGAAACGGTTCCGGTTGCACTAGACTGGCTGAACGGGAGAAGAACACCCTTTGCCGATCAGATGCTCAAGGGTGCTGTCGTCGGATTGAGCCTGGGTACCGATGCGCCGAAAATCTATCGGGCACTGGTCGAATCAACCGCTTTCGGTTCAAGAGCGATTATCGATCGTTTCCGCGAGGAGGGTGTGGAGCTCAAAGAGGTGGTAGCAGCCGGCGGCATACCAAAAAAATCCCACTATGTCATGCAGGTTTTAAGTGATGTTCTCAATATGCCGGTTAAGGTGATTGCGACCGATCAGTCAGGTGCTCTCGGCGCAGGAATGTTTGCTACAGTTGCAGCCGGGAAGTACGCCACTATTGGTAGAGCCCAAAAGCAGATGGGTGGCGGATTCATCACTACCTATAAACCCCAAAAAGCAAGGGCCCAACACTACGAAAAGGTGTACAAGCGATACAGGACGGTCGGAACAATTCTTGAAGGGGAACTTCGAAAATAGGTGAAGCTTTCGGAGTGACCTGGATGTATTCTTACCAGAACAGGGGTAACAGTTGAGCGGTATAGAAAAAAAAGAAAATAATGACGCCATAGGGAAGCTGAGAGAGGAGGTATACCGGGCGAATATGGAGCTCGTGGAGAAAGGATTGGTCTTCTATACCTTCGGAAATGCTTCAGGAATAAATCGTGAGCTCGAAGTCATGGCCATTAAACCCAGTGGTGTGGATTATGACAAGCTGGAACCTGAAAATATGGTTCTCCTTGACCTCGAGGGAAACAAGCTTGGTGGTGATTTCAATCCATCCTCTGATACAAAAACTCATCTGAAACTCTATAGGGATTTCAGTGATATCGGTGGGATTGTCCATACACATTCCAGGTACGCAGCAGCCTGGGCTCAGGCAAAGCGGGCGATTCCCTGTTTAGGAACAACTCATGCCGATTATTTTTACGGTGAAATACCCTGCACCGATGTAATCGGCGATGCTGAGATTGTACGGGATTATGAGGATGAAACGGGTACCCTCATAGTAAATACATTTAGAAATATCGATCATAGATCAATGAAGGGGGTACTGGTGGCCTGCCACGGCCCATTTACCTGGGGTAAAAATGCACGTGAAGCGGTATACACGAGCGTCATGCTCGAGGAGATAGCTCACATTGCATATATGTCTGTATCGCTCAATCCCGATATAATGAATATAAAGCAGACTCTGCTGGACAAACACTTCCTGAGAAAGCATGGCAAGGATGCCTACTACGGTCAGAAAAAGAGGGGGTAGAAGAGGTCTGCTACTCCCTCTGTCGAAAGTAGGAATAGATGGACAGTGAAACGACAATGATCAAACCATAGATAAGCTGAGTCCAGAATCCCGTCAGACCAATGGCAACAATACCCCCCTCGAGAGAACCGATGATTATTGCGCCTATGAAAGTACCAAATATCGTGCCCATTCCTCCAAAGACACTGGTTCCTCCAACAAAAACGGAGGCAAGGGTTCTCAACAGATAGCCCTCACCCATGGAAGGCCAGAGATAGGTCACTTCAAGACTTGCAAGGATTCCTGCCAGCGAAGCAAAAAACCCCATTTGCATGAATACGAACATTTTGATTCTGTTGACACGTATTCCCATCATTCTTGCACTTTCCACGTTGTCACCGACGATGAGAACATGGGAGCCGAATCTGTGTCTCTTCAGGGTTAGCCAAAACAGCACGGTCAGAACAAGAAACCAGATAGCTTGAGCTGGTAGAGCACCTCCCAGCCTGCCGACGAATATCTTGAATAAAAATGTTTCTTTGACCGGAACGAGAGTTTCACCGAAACCCTGTCCTGCAACATTTACGAGCCCTCTCCAGAAGAACATCGTCCCGATAGTTGCCACGAGTGCTGGAATTTTTGTCTTTACCACCAGTGCACCATTGAGGGCGCCTCCGAAAACGCCTGTGGCGAAACATGCCAAAGTTGCAATAATGATGCACAGGTTCGGGTCCATACCTCTGTCAATCATGACGTTTGAAAGTTTCGCGAAGATCCATCCTGAAAATCCCATGATCGATGGGAATGACAGGTCGATCTCACCTGCCACGATGACGAAAGTAGCAGCAAGCGCCATAATGCCCGAAAATGGAATCGTGGACATAAATGAATAGTAGATATCGAAACGGGTGAATGTGTCGGGACTCCCTATTAGAAACAGGAGAAAAATGCCGAAAAACACGCCCAGAATGCTGAGTTCCAACCTCAGTTCTCTCGCACGTCCTGTATTTACCATTCTCTCTATCCCCATTAATCTCAAATCAAAGAGCGGAAGGCTGAATCCAGTATCTACCGTCCACAGCACCTGTATCAATGTGAAGGCCTGAAAACCCATACTTCTTAGTCAAACATATCTGCAGTATCGGGAGATACCCTGTAAGCCAGGGTTGTGCATCCAGTATGACATCCACGTAACCTTTTCTGATAGCATCGACCGTAGCTGCGCTCAGATCGAATCCTGCGATATAGATATCGTCGGGTTTCTTTCGTGCCGCTCTCATATAGGTCTCAACTGTTGCTGTGAGTCCACCATGATCCGGAATAATTAATTTTACATCCGGATACCTCGACACATAGGCGGTAAAGACAGGAGTTCCAAGCGATGCATCGGTGTTAATGGCATCAGATATTTCGATATAATCGACCTGCAAACCTGCCTCTTCAAGTGCATCGATGGCCCCCTTGGTTCGCAATCCGCGTGTTTCCTGTGAGAGAAGGCCCCACACCAGAGCTCTATCGGCTCTTTTGAGTCCAGCCCTTCTTACGGCACCCTTTGCCAGCATGACACCAGAGGGGTAGAGTTCCTGGCCCACATAGCCGAATCCCCTATCTTTGTATTTCTCCTCAGAAATTGGAAGTGACGTGTCCTGTGAGGTGACAATGATTCCCTTCGATACAGCTTCGTCGATGAGGGGTCCGAATGCATCATCTCCCGGATGTCCCATGATGGCGATGCCGTCTGGCCTCTTTGCCATTGCTTCTTTGAACTGGTCTATCATTTTTTGTGGAAGCCAATCGGAATAAACATAGTCGACCTTACAGTCGAAGTCTTTTTCGGCAGCCTGAGCTCCCCGGTACACTACTGTTGAGAAGGGACCTCCGGGAGGACCACCTGGAAAAAATACGATTCTGATCCCCTCGAAGTGTTTCTTTTCTGCTGCAACTCCTGTTGATACGAAACCCAGAAGAAGGATCGATGACAGAAATGCAATTATAAATTTTTTTTTCATCTTATTCTCATTTTTTAAACCAGGTAATACTGCCCATGGTAGACTTTGTGAATACCATGGGCAGTGATTAGCTCATTTTTCCCGTCTTGGCAAGCTTTACCATCTTTTCAACGAGATCATCCTGGGAAATTTCCGTTTTGAGAAATTTACCGGCGATTTTTCCTCGGTCCAAGATAACAAAGCGGTCTGCAACTGGATACACATAGTAGATGTTGTGGCTTATGAAGATGGCGGATTTTCCTCTTTCCTTTATGTTTCTGACGAAATCCAAAGCCTTTCTCGTTTCGGCAAGCGAGAGACCCATGGTGGGTTCGTCGAGGATTATAAGATCCGCATCGAAGTAGAGTGCCCTTCCAATAGCAATTCCCTGCTTCTCACCACCTGACAGAGATTTCACAATCGAATCGGTCGTGATTGCTTTGGAGGTAAATCCCATTTGCTCTCTGAGAATCTTTTCGGTTTCCTGTCTCTGATCATCCACCTTAAGGAAACCGAAATTCGCCGTCATCTCTCTCCCCATAAAGATGTTTCGCCAGAGCGTCTGCTGTTCACTGAGTGCCCGTTCCTGATAAACCGTTTCTATTCCGAGTTCCCGCGAACGGTCGACCGAATGGATGGTAATCTTTTCGCCTTTGAAGTATATCTCTCCTCCATCTGGCCTGTGAACTCCATTGAGTATCTTTATGAGAGTTGATTTGCCGGCACCATTATCACCGACCAGGCCCACGATCTCATTAGGGCCAACCTCGAAGTTCACACCTTTGAGTACCTCGACTTTTCCAAAGTGCTTCTGGATGTTCACCATTGAAACCAGTTTTCCGGTCAGAGGTGGATTTGCCATCTTTACCGTATGCCTTTCTGTGCTAGAGGTGCAACAAAATCGATGTTGGATTTATCGATGAGTGCAGCTCCAGTGTCAATGTGTAGTCCAGAAAATCCATATTTCTTGGTCAGACAGATCTGGAGGATCGGTAAATATCCCTGAAGCCACGGCTGTTGATCGAGCACGACACCGGTGTAACCCTTTTTAATTGCATCAACTGTGGCAGGGCTTAGATCAAATCCTGCAATGTAGATGTCACCCGGTCTCTTTCTGGCTGCTCTCATGTAGGTTTCTGTCGTTGATGTAAGAGCACCATGATCCGTGATAATAAGCTTGACATCCGATTTACTCGAAACGTAGCCGGTAAAGACGGGAGTACCCTGAGCGGCTTCCGAGTTCACCGCATCGGAGATCTCAATATAATCAACCCTTATTCCCGCCTCCTCAAGAGCATCTATGCATCCCTTGGTTCGCAAACCACGGGTTTCCTGTGAGAGCAAACCCCACACCATCGCCCTATCCCCTCTTCTGAGACCGGCTCTTTTCATTGCACCTTTTGCAAGCATAACACCCGAGGCGTAGAGTTCCTGACCTACGTAGCCGAATCCTTTGTCTTTGTACTTTTCCTCAATTGGAGGAAGGGAGGTGTTCTGGCTCGTCACAATGATACCCTTTGCAACAGCTTCATCAACAAGGGTTGCAAATGCATCGGGCCCGGGATGGCCCATGATTGCTATGCCATCTGGACGTCTAGCAACCGCTTCCTTAAATTGGGCGATCATTCTATCCGGAATCCAGCCAGACCACACATATTCCACCGTGCAGCCGAGGTCATTTTCTGCAGCGAGGGCTCCCTTGTAAACGACCGATGCAAAGGGACCTCCGGGAGGACCGCCGGGGAAGAACACGATTCGGATCCCTTCGAAATGTTTCTTTTGCTGAGCAAGTCCCAGGGACACCGCACTCATAATCATGATCACTGCGAGCAAAATTACCAGAATTTTTCTCTTCATAACATACCTCCTT
Source organism: uncultured Spirochaetota bacterium (assembly GCA_964347455.1). Lineage (GTDB taxonomy): Bacteria > Spirochaetota > B62-G9 > B62-G9 > DRHN01 > JAGLSF01. The sequence goes on from CAYFYU010000107.1 coordinate 10,451, forward strand.
TGTTTATTGTAATACATTTCGATTGAACAACGATTCTGTTTGGTACTTTCACCTCCTTTAATGTGGAAACTTTATACTCAGCAAGTAGAATTATGGTGTGGTAATAACTTTTTTGTATAATGAGACAATTGGGAATACCAAAAAGTATTACATCATGGTGATTTTTCTCTGTCAAGGTATTTATTGATAGGAGGTATGTATGTATCTATAGAGCTACCCTTCCCAGTACAATACGATTGAGCAATAGGGAGGACGTTACTTAGTGAACCAGCACTTTTTTTACGCTATACTGTTCGGAGGGCTCGTCATAATCCATCAAGACAAAAGAGATTTGGGTTTTATCAACACTGAGTAGAAGTGGTTCCCTGTTGTTGTTGATATCGTCGAGCATTTTATTTACCGGATAAAAGCGATCGACCATGAAGTTACTGTTTTGCATTGAGGCCGAGAGAAAACCAAAGGAAGTATCGACATTGCTACCCTGTTTGGGATTGGTGGTATAGACGAAGAGCATGGGAGAGTCCTTCCTCTCGATTCCCCACATCTGGACAAACTGGGCGTCATTGTATGTAGCAATCCCTGAATTTACAACCCTCTTGATAACCCCTTCCTCGAGATTGAGCACTACGATGCCGCCGCCCTTTTCATTCCCACCAACTTCACAGACGATCTCGGCCCTGCTGTTACCTGTAAAATCGAAGCTGAGAATCTTCTTTACGGGTAACGGGTAATCGTATGCCAGTTTCTCATGCAGGAGCAATCTGCTTCGCTGTTTTTCGAATCGAGCTGCGTGTATATAGTAAGTTTCGGTTCCGTCATTGTCTGTAACTCTGTTTTTCTGTAAATAGATGAGGTAGGGACTTGTACCGTCGAGACTCCCGATAGTGAGAATGGGAGAGTTTATCTTGTAGAGAAGTCTGAGAAGGTTTGTATTTGCATCGTAGGAATAGATATATGAGAAGGTATGACCGCTGGAAACGATGAGGGGCTCTTCAAGCACGTCGCTCTCAAACAGTTGTATCCCACTCATGTCGTTGTTTCTCAATTCCAACCGGTATGCTTCGGTAAAATTGTTTTTGCCGGATTTTTTATTATCTCCTTCATAGCCAATCAGATTCCAGGAGCGTCCTCGTTCCTCGCCGTTGATAAAGATGATTTCAGGATTTCCATTTCTGTTCATGTCACCGGTTGTGAGAATCGACCGAGGCTGGGAGATAAATCCAAGATCAAAAATATCTGGTAAATTATCTGACAGCGCAGTATCTAGTTTTAGGGGAGCGGTCTGTTCTACTGGAACACTTTGATCTTCTTTGATGCTGATTTCCGGAGCTTTCTTCTGGAGAAAATGCCCAAACATCCATCCCTCCACACCGGATTCTTCAATTTTCAATCTGTACCAGTAATTTTTCATTTGTTGTATTTCGACCAGTGTTTTGCTCCGCTCTAAAATAGAAACAGAGGTATCCCTGTTCACCTTGGTAATGATTCTGTGCTCCAGAGTCGGTCCAGATCTTACTCGAACATAATCTCCAATGACCTCTGCCTCATCACCCGCTTCAAGAACACCACCTGGGATTATAACCATTTCCTGGGCCCAGAGGTTTAACGCTGATACGCAGAAAAAAAGGACAAGAATTAGCTGTATGAATCTTCTCATTGCCAAATATCCCTTGCATGAAATTTTTAAATCTATTAATTTGAATTGGACTATTCATTTTTTATTATCTACTTTTTTATACTCGACAGTAGTTCTAATAAGTTTATCGAAATAAATTTGGATTGAGGTTACACGAAAAATGGAGGTTATTTTGGACCGGATTACGATCGAAAAGGAATGCTGTAAGGGATGCGAGCTCTGTATAGAGGCCTGTCCTCACTCAGTGCTCGTAATGTCAGACGATTTCAATAAATCCGGCTATCATTACAGCATCTTTAATAATAAAGATGATTGCACCAGTTGTACATTCTGTGGTATCATATGCCCCGATGTGT
>CAYFYU010000108.1:0-11782 GCA_964347455.1 uncultured Spirochaetota bacterium
CCAGAGGTCATTATCCCGATGGGAGCGTAGGTGTTCAGTTCCGCTCCGCTCCACCGTACACCTACGCATAGGGACTAACTCTGGAAGTGGTACGAAGACTGGGGGCTGGTCAAATATTAAACTTCTAGTTTTCATTTTTAAACCTATTTTTATCTGCACTGTATTATCCATAACGGTCCATTTGATATGAAGTCTGTACAATTATTATAACAATCAAAGTGATTAGTGTAAGTTAAGATTATCTCCTGATTTGCACAATTACCGGTAGGGTATGAACTAGGAACACAGTTTTATCCGTAATATAAATTGCTTTATCAGGCGGTTCATTCTTGCTCTGGAGGACATCTAACACTGCCATATGAGCAAAACACGCAGCAATCCCCAGTTTGCGGTCGAATGGTGGCACCACAATTGGTGCATCTGTAAAAAAACAAGCAAGAGTCTTCAGGCATGGTTTCTTGTTTTTCAAAGCCGCATTCGGGACACGTAATTGTCGATTGTAGAATCACATCACTCATGTAAATAAATTTAATCTCACTATTCTAAATTGCAAATCTCATTTCGGCTAACGAACCAGATGTTCACGAACATGCGGTTATACTAAGTTTGAGCGCCTAATGAAGAAAGATACAATAAACAAACACCCAATTAAAAATACGGGAAAACTCACGATGAAAAACTGAACAAATTCTTTATAGGTATTGAAAATCAGTACAGAAATTATTCCTGCGCAGATATATAGCACTCCACCAATTAAATAAAATCTCCAAGAGACAATAAGACAGACTACAACAATTAATGTAGGTATCATATGAAAAAAGTAACCAACCAACTTCTCTGTGAAAGAATAATTTTCAACGAACACATCAAATGCAAAAATAGAAAGAAAAATTGCCACTAGTATTGATAGAATCCTTGGAATCCAAACGAAGAAATTGCTTAATTTCATTTAATTTACGCTCAAATCCCCAGATGTGCACTGTTTAATGAAAGATGGCTTCTCACTCTTTTTACGCTGATATGGTTTGATTTTTCCTAATACTTATCATCTCATGTAACAGTATACATGGTGCTTGCTCCATGCTGTTCTATCATTACCTTATATTCGTTTCCCTGAGTATCGTTCACATTTATCATTTCGGTCCTATATATTTTAAAATTAAAAACGAATAAAAAAGCCGATTCCGTTTATAAAATTGCTTTAACCGAAACCCTCGAAACAACATGATGTACATACGATTATTATAACAATCAGAGAAATCAGCACAAGGTAAGATCAATGGTAGGTATCAGCTGGCGGTTTCCTGTGGGCTGCTGAAGCGAGTGGTTTGGCGGCAGTACCTTTTCAAGGTTATATTCTCTTCCTGTCCAACCAGAATGCTATGCTTCCAAATGCAAAATACAAGACCAACGAAAAAATGGCCAAGAAGTTTAGATTTTCAGGTGGAGGTCCAAATATGTTGAAGAAGTTCAATACTATGAGAACAGTTGCAAATATCATCATGCCATACTTGCCTGTGACTGTCCTTGCTTTGGTACCACGCAGATAGAGCCAAACGCCTACGATAAGAAGAACCGCTTCAAGGATGAACGTGATCAGGGCATTATTCCAAAGACCAAATCCAAGTTTCGGTGAGTTATCACCGAGCAACGGCAAATCTGGAGTATGCACGATTAGGTCTAAGACCCAGTGCGAGAATACTGCGGCTGCGATAACAAATGCGACCTTCTTCTTGTTTACTTTTTCCTTTGCTGGGAGTACCCAAAATACGAAATATGTAACCCCAGCCAATACAAGTGAACTTACCAAGCCGTGAGTGTAGGGCATAAATTCAAGTTCGAAATGGGTTGCCTGTGTGAAGTTTTCGACAATATTCAGCCGCTCAATGCCAAGAAGGACAAGAGGGAAGAACAAAATGTCGACAAATTGAACGGCAAGAAAAAGCCAGCCCAAGGATGCGTTCTTTTCCACCCTTTTGAGCGCCAGCGCTGCTGAATAATGACCAATGAACGTTGCTCCATCCTCCTTTCATCTCTGGAATTTAGGGAAGCGCATTTGGACTCTTGTCGAGCCTCTGGGTGTGCTATAAATATGAAATATTGCTTGCTGAATAAACTACTGTATCTATCTTATCCGGCGGATAAAAAATTTATTACCGAAGAATTAAAATCGTCTATGCACTCTACCATCGGTGCATGCCCACACCTATCAAAAACATGAAGCGTTGAATTTGGAATGCCTCTCTCAGCGACATAGGCGTGTGATATGGGAACAATTTGATCTTGCTTACCCCAGATAATAAGCGTTGGCGCTTCTATTTTATGTAGATTTTGCATAATAGGATCTACAACTTTTGGTTTATATCCAAAAAGGTTAGTAGTTGCACGATTCGTTTTTAAAAATGCTTTTTGTGCTTCCGGTATGCATGACATTTGATACCACAATTCTATAATTTCATCTTGTATTACTGTCTTGTCGTAGACTAGTTCTTTTAATAATTTGGCTACTCCTTTTCGGCTGGGACGAGTTAGTAATTCACCGATTATTGGAAGTGACATTATTTTAAAGATACCAAAAGCCTCTGTTCCCAAACCAGCGCTACTTATGATGACTAATTTCTTTACCTTATCAGGGAAGTCAAGAGCAAATTGTAAAATTGTCCCACCACCTAAAGAATGACCTATAAAGATAGCCTTTTTAATCTGCATTTTTTTCATAAAATCATTGAGAAATTTTGCAAAATAAATATATGTGTAAGGTGCCTTTGGTTTATCGGTTTTACCAAATCCTACTAGATCTAATGTGAAAACTCGAAAATGTTTTGCAAGAACTTTGATATTAAACATCCAATTTTCTGCAAAACCTCCCAATCCATGAACTAATATAACAACTATTCCCTCCTTTCCGATTGACCAATAACGAGTGTTTATTGAGCCAACTTTGTCGAACTGGTCTTTTGGTAACTGTGGTAATTTCATAATGAACCTCTCGATGGAGGTAACTATTTTGTTGCTCTTACGCACTATCTTCTCTTTATCCTACTATTTGTCAAGAGATTACTTTTAGTTCCATTATCACCGTTCTAATTTTTTATACGTAGTATTGGAATAATTAATGTGGTAAATAAATTTAGTACGTCATTGCGTACGCTGGGGGTTAAACGAATGGAAGTAATTTTTGATGGGATTGTAATCGCTTTATGATGGATTTGTATGTATCTTCCTGTATTTTGAATTTAAATTGGCGACCAATTTGGCTACAGTACTTGACTCAAGATTTATGATTATTGGAGTGCCATAAAACAAACCACAATCCTTCTTTCCAAAAAGTTGTAACGAAAGCATGCTGATTCGCGGTTTCGACAGTAAGTAGTACCCACGTTTAATGAAAGCTTTTCAAAACGTTCAATAATGGATAAATCAGAAAATTCTAATATAGCAAAATCTGCCTAATGAATGACTTCAATTACATTGGATTCTCACAGTAGCCGACGTATCTGTTCCGGAAATATTGGTGCTCACAGCTGTTATGTTTGTATCTGTACCGCTTATTGAGGTGCTACCAACCGTAGCCGAAGTATCAGTCCCAGAAATACTTGTATTGCCTGTACTCACAGTATCACCGCCAACGCCGCAGGCGAGAGTGCCCAGAGTACCGTCTGAATAGAATTTCAACACCCACAGGTCTCCTAATGCTGTGTCAAAAGAATATGTACTCCCCGCCACTATGAAACTGCCATCCTTGGTCTGCGTGATGGATTCACCATAGTCGTTTTCAGTTCCACCGAACGTCTTTTGCCAGGTAACATCGCCAGTGCTGTTCAGTTTCAGCACCCAAACATCATTATTACCAGCACCAAAAGAACTGGTGTTACCCACAGCTATAAAACCATCATCTGCATTTCCATCGGCATCATCATCGGTCTGTAGTACCAAATTAACATGATCATTAAGAGTGCCTCCATAGGTTTTTTCCCACGTGATCGCACCATCTTTATCGAGTTTTAACACCCATATATCGCCACTACCGGCACCGAAGGAATTTGTGTCGCCCGCCAGAATATAACCGCCTTCAGCAGTTTGTCGAATAGAGTATCCCCACTCATTCCCAGTACCTCTATACGTTTTTTGCCACGTGATATCTCCGTCAGCATCCAACTTTAAAACCCAAATATGGCGATTAGGGTCAGACATATGACCGGCCACAATATAACCACCGTCAGAGGTTTGTTGAACTGAATAGGCGCGGTCATGATCGAAGCTTCCAATACCGCCGTAAGTTTTCTGCCAGGTAACACTGCCATCACCAGCAAGCTTCAGAAGCCACATTTTTTCGTCAGTATTTGTGGGAAAAGTATAGGTATACCCGGCAACAATAAAACCGTCATCCGAAATACCGTCGTTATCGTCATCGGTCTGCTGTATAGATTCAGCTGTCTCAAAAAGTGCGTTGCCACCCCCTATGTCACCATAACCATATGTGTACTGCCAGGTAACAATACCATTGCTATCCAGCTTTAACACCCATATATCCTTATCCCCATTCAAACCAGTATACCCAGCTGCGATATAGCCGCCATCCGCGGTCTGCTGAATCGACGAAGCTCCGTCGTTTTTGTTATTTCCTGGATCACCATATTTTTTTTCCCAGGAAATGTCCCCAGCACTGTCTAGCTTCATTATCCAGGCATCAGGTCCCCCAGTACCAAAAACGTATGTAATTCCTGCCACAATAAATCCGCCTTCCGCGGTTTGTTGAATGGAGTACGCAAAATCACTGCTGCCCGCGCTGTCAAAAGATTTGGACCGTGAAGGAGCAGCATCACCAATGGTAGTAAACACGCCCCTTTCCATTTCTCCGATATCATTCCCGGTATACACCAACAGATGCGTGGCGCCGTCGGGAATAGTGGTATCTGCTTGAATAGTGTGTGTTAAATCACTGCCAGTTTTGTTAAAAGTTCCTATTAGGGAATGTTTTTTTGTAGTACTCGAACCCCAATAAAGCGCGTAGTACGTGATAGCGCTTTCATCACTGGCCTTAGCAATAATCACATCTCCTTCTAACTCACCACTGTCCATGTCATTATCAATAAAACGAACAGCTGTTGCGGCATGAGTTGGCACGCTTTCGGTAGGTGTTGGCTCGCTTTCGTCAGAATTACTACTTTTTCCCATACATCCAATTGTAAGGTAGGTTATTAACATAATTATCAATAGTCCTAATAACCATTTAGCTTTCATCGGAACCTCCGATTATAAGTTTAGTCAGTTGAGATTTGGATACTTACAATACTGAATAGGTTTTATTATGGTGGAACCTTTTTATGTAAAATAATATCGTATTAGATTTAGATATTTTATTAATCATATTCTTTTTGTCAAGTATTATGAAATATTTTTATATCATATTTTTTTCGATTGAATTACCAGATAAATACAGATGAAAAAATGTTACGATTAACTGAAAGTCTTAAAAATTAAGACATCCTGCTGGCGGTAGTAGATACAATAACCACTGTATCTAACATTCGGATCAATCTTCTCAGGATATTCATTGGTTTTGTCATTCAGAACAATATTCTTTTCCAAATTGTTTATTTTAATTCACCAGTAGTTCCTATATTTCACTTAAATAGTTATCACACTTTATTGATTGATGTCAGCACTTATTTCTCTATTCATGATGTCATAATTGTTACTTCCGCTTGTGCGATACAAGTTCCAATCAGTATATATCCCTCTTTTTAGATCATTCCATACAGCAGATTGGTCATAATAGGAACATAGATATTCCAAGGTATTTGCAGAACCACTGGCCTTGAAAATATAGTACCACGGAGGGTTCCCTATAATATCACTCTCTTCGAAGAATACAATGTGATAGAAAGTGTTCCCATTCTGATCAATAAATTTATCTATTATCCTATACCTATCCGTACCCACATCATTAGTGTCAGAAGACTTTCTATAAAACAGAACAGTCTCAGCTGTAAATACAATCTTCCCGAAACCTTCCATTGGAACGAAAACACTATCTGACGGTGAATCCCATTTTGGACTTATCCATATCCCTTAAAGTGCTTCTTTGGTTTTTTTTACATTTTGCTCACTTGCTTTCAAACAAATCATTAGCAAGAATAAAAAGATAATTATGAAAATCAACAATCTGATTTTCATTTTAGCCTCCTTGAAATAAGATTGAACACGGATGCTTAACCAGATGCAGAGCTGATGGAGGATGTATCAAGACATTCTACTGGCGGTAATAGATATGATAATATGCATTGTCTACATTTTCTGCCTATAATAAATTAATCAGCAATATGGAAAAACTCATCGACATCAGGAGCTTGATTATTGGAGAAATTGCGGATTTAGCAACATTTTACGCGTAAAATTTAAACCAGTCTTAGCGAGCAGATCGTTATCACGCGCACAAATTGCATATCCATATATGACTTTCCCCGCCAATTCTCTATCTCATTTTCCAGACGAATCGCTGAATATGGATGAACTTCGGCCCTGGATATCACCATCCAATTGTGACTCCTCAGATGAAATATCGATTACTTCTGCATCCGAATTGACGGTGGCGACTCTGAAATCCCCTCTCAGGCCTCGTTCAACCAGCTCTAAATAGGCATCGCTTGGCGGCGGACATCCCGATACAAATGGGATCTTCCCCTGATACCTCTTTAAACAGTTGCCGATAGCTATTTCCGTACCGCTATTCTTTGATTCCGCCTTCCCACCGATGAGTATATCCACACCCTGCGTTGCACGTTCAATAATCCGTTTATCTATATAGCCGTGCAGATAGGAGGCCAGGCTTGCGATGCAATTACTGCATGGATTGCCGTTAACGATTTGTATATTCTCATGAGGTGACAGGCCCTCGATGTCCCGGGGCGGATACTCGAAGGAGAGCGGTTTCACCGAATCAATCGTGCAGCCCTGAATGTGGATTTCATCGAGGTCGATTCTTCCAAGCCCTTCCTCAGATGCATACTTCAGGTGGCGAATACCCATCGGATCAAGTCCCATTATTACGGTACACACAGCATCAACTGCCAGAGCATTCTTTCCACCGATCAAAATACCAAGAGGTTTCGGTTTGCCCGGCAGGAGAGGTCCTATTCCTTACAATCCTATTATTCCCTCGACCAGTGCGAAACCCGGTTTGAATGTTTTATTCAGATCCACCAAACAGCGATTGACATCGAGAAGATGATACCGCAGCCGCTCTATATCCTCGGAAACCAAACCCTTCATATTTTTCAATGAAAGACTGACGATCGTTTCACAATGGGTCTTCATCTTTGCCAGGCTTATGATAAAATCACATTCCAGCGCAATCTCATCAACTGTAATTTCCTCCAGGATTGTAGAATCCGGTACGGGAACCCTGACGCTCTTCCCTCTCTTGCAGCCGACGAGATCTACCTCCAGCTGTCTGCAGAGCTCGGCAACACCCGTTGTCCTGAACGCTTCGAGACTGTCGCCACCCCATCCTGCCCCCTCCCCGACAACCACATCCAAATCAGCTTTTTTGATCTCCTTGATAAGGGCCTCGATTACATACGGGTGGACGGTGATTCCCGTTTTCCAGGATTTTCCCATCATTAGATTCGGTTTTATTAATAACCGCTTTACATGAGCAGGAATTATTTTTTCAATACCACCAAATGACTGGAGCACCCTGGCAACGCCATGCTCTATCGCCGTTTTCCTGGTTCCGGCAACTCTGGCGATCGTTACCGTTGACAGTGGAGTGTATCTTTTCCGTGCCCCCATAATCTTCGTCCTTATAATCCATTTTTTGATGGACCATACCGTTGCCGCGCCTGTCACTTCAAATATGCGTCCGTTTATTGTCCGATTCGTCATGCTGTTTGGGAGGTGGATAAGCTGGCTGCTCCAGTCTGCGTACAGAGCGGCTTCGGAGTGTATAGAATGTAAGCTCCCATTACTTTGACAGGTGCTCATGCAGTATTACAGCAAACACTATAATACTGCCCGTAACAATATATTGCCAGGCCGGATCAACATGCAGCAGGTTCAATCCATTCGCTATTACCCCAAGCAGCAAAACGCCGGTGAGTGTACCAAAAACATTTCCTCTGCCGCCTGTAAGGGGAGTTCCGCCGATAACGACCGCTCCAATGGATCGCAGCTCAAAACCCATACCCATATCCGCCTGAGCTGAACTTACCCGCGCTGCCAGCACCATGGCGGCCAATCCCGAAAAAAGTCCGCATAAAACGTAAAATACGATCTTATTAATCCTGACCGGAATCCCGGCCAGGTATGCTGTCTGCTCATTCCCACCTATGGCATAGGCCGTTCTTCCAAGTCTAAAATATTTCAAGAGAAAATAACATAGTATGAGAATAGCAAAAAAAAGGAGCACGATAAAAGGTATCTTCCAGATGACTCCGCTTCCAAGATACTCGAATTGCTTTCCAAGGTTCGTTATTGGAAATCCCTTGGTTATGAGAAGAGCCACACCTTGCAGCAAGGTCATCGTTCCAAGTGTCAGTATAAATGGTTCAGCGCGGGTGTTGGCCGCAAGTGAGCCATTCAAAAAGCCGATAAAACAGCCCAGTGCCAGTCCCGCGGTTATCGAAATCCAGACAGGAATGCCGGATTTGAGCATCTTAGACACAACACAGGCAGTTACAGATATTGCAGAGCCGACAGAAAGGTCTATACCCCCCGATATCATAAGAACGGTCATGCCCATTGAGACAATGCCGAGGGTGGAAACCTGTTGCAAAATGTTTCTGATGTTTCTTGCTGACAGGAATACCGGCGAAGAGATGCCCATGATTATTATGAGTGCAATCAAAACAAAGATTACACCCCACTGCTGGAAATTAACCAGTTTTCTGATGCGCATACGGACATTATCCTGCGGCATCTGACTTGCCGATTGCAAAGGAAAGCACCTCCTCCTGCGTTGTTCGAGCCGTATCGAATCGTGCGACAATCCGACCTTTACTCATTACGAGAATTCTATGGCTCATATTCATCAGCTCATCGAGATCAGAGGAAATCATGATAATGGCTTTTCGTTTGATGAGCAGCTCCTTCATTATACGATGTATTTCCTCTCTTGAGCCGACATCGACTCCCTGTGTCGGCTCATCCATGAGAAACAGCTCCATGCCGAAGGTCAGCCATTTGGCGAGCATGACTTTTTGCCTGTTGCCGCCGCTCAAGTAGCGTACCTCCTGATGAATCCCCCTGGTTGTTATATTAAGAACATCTATATAATTCTTGGCCAACTCTCTCTCGTGTGAAAGACGAAGAAACGGCCCGCAGCTGATCTTTCGCAGGTTTGCCAGGGAGATGTTTCCTGCAACACTCATCGACGAAATCAACCCGACAAGGTCCCTGTCCTCAGGTATGAGACAGATTCCACTATTTACATAGTCGGCGAACGCTCTATCCTGAAATTCATCACCCTTGAAGATAATCCTTCCTGATTCTGCCTTTTCAATACCGGCCAGGGCACGCATCACTTCAGTGCGCCCTGAACCGATCATCCCCGCTATTCCAATTATTTCTCCCTGATGCAAAGTCATATCAATATTGCTGAAAGCACCCAACCGTGTCAGACTTTCAACTTTCAACAGGACGTTTTTATCTTTTATGTTCCCTACATGCGTAAAGCTCACCTCTTCTCCAATCATAGCCTTCACAAGTTCATCACGGTTGATCTCTTGTATGTTCCAGTTCCCCACCTTGTAACCATCCCGTAGAACCGTTACCCTGTCAGCGATACTGAATACCTCGTCCAACCTGTGGGAGATGTAAATAACCGACACGTCCTGCCCTTTTAAATGCTTTATCAGGGCAAACAGGTGGTTTATTTCAACTCGCGTCAGGCTTGCGGTTGGCTCGTCCATAATAACAATCCTGGCATTCTTGTACAGTGCCTTTGCTATTTCAACCATCTGCTGTTCGGCAGCGCCGAGGTCCGCGATTCTGTCCCTCGCCTTCAGGTTCAGATTCAGTATTCTGAATATCTCCTCTGCACGCCCGTACAGCTTTTTCCACTGAATAAACCCCATTTTTCCTCTTGGCTCATTCGCTATGAGTACATTTTCACCCACGGTGAGATCGGAAACCAGGTTTCTGTCCTGATAGATAGTAACGATACCCAGATCCTGAGCTATATGGGGGTTTAAATGCTCGATCTTCCTCCCCTCGATGCAAATATCACCCTCATCCTTTGTGTAAGCGCCGGATAGAATTTTTATAAAAGTGGATTTTCCCGCTCCGTTCTCGCCCACAAGCGCGTGAACCTCACCCGCCTTCAGGTCGAACTCTACATTTGACAGAACATAGACGCCGGAAAAACTCTTGTACAAACCACGAATCTCTACCCTGTTTTCATCTGTCTCCACTGTCGATTAACCTCGAAACTGCGCTGCGTACGCCGGTATCGATCGGGAATAAAAAAACAAGGAATCAGAGCTGATGCGGTTCAAGATTGTGAAACTAGACTGAACTCTGATTCCCTGCATTACCGGATACAAAAAGTTGCGGTTTCATCAATAACCTTTTGCGAACTCGTGTTTGAGATCCTTCCAGTAATCGATACTCCATGTCTGATCGACAAGCTCAGGCGTCGGGACCCAGGGAACAATTTCATCCAGATTGCTCCTGGTAATGACTTTCATGGGTGTAAGGGTCAGCTTTGGAACCTCTTTTTCGTTCAGGTAGTCGTAGAGCATGCGAAGCGCAAGAATGGATTCCTGTGCGCACGACCAGCCGACTGTGGCGGTCAGTTTGCCCTCACTGATGATAACCTCGCCATCAGGGGACCCGTTTTGAGATACCAGTGTCACCTGATTCAGTTTTCCAGCCTCTTCCAGAGCTCGAATCGCTCCCATAGACATGCCTTCGTTCTGAACAAAGACCGCCTGAAGGTTTGGGTACGCCGTAATAAGATCCTGCATGACGTTGAACGCCTTCTGCGTATCCCAGTCTCCAGGATAGGTCCCGACATCAACGAGGCCGGGGTTCTTCAGAGCTTCCTCGAAGAAGCCGTCTCTGTACCTCTCCGCATCGCCGCGGCCCAGCATTCCTGCAATAACAGCTATCTCACCTTCGGGTATGTTTTCTGCAACCCATTTCCCCATCAAATTACCTGAGATAATCCCATCAGACTGTATCGAGCCGACAAACCTGTCTTTGTTCTCTTCACTGTACCCGTACACCATGAACATCGGGATACCTGCCTCATTTGCCTTGACAACCGCGGCATCGATAGCAGATGCGCTCACTGAAAACAGGATAATCCCGTCGACGCCCAGGGTTATGGCATCCTCTATATTTGCCATCTCCTTCTCTGCCTGATAATCTGACTGATAGTCGAGGATCTTTATTCCCTTTATCTCGCCTGCGAGTTTCACACCGTCAGCCGCGTACTTGTAATACTCAACATTTCCCGGACGAACATAGGCGATGGTCAGCCCCTCTTCTTCTTTCTCCCCTGCCGCGAACACTGCTGTCGCTATCAGCAAGAAACAGAGTAAACCTGCCAGCATTACCAAGATGCTCTTTGTCTTCATTCTCTCCCTCCAAAATTTTAAATTGTCAACCTGCCGAAATAGGGCACTATTATACAACAATAACAGGGTATGACAAAGAAAAAAAGTGTCCTCTCTGCGTCTTCAGGTGCACAGATCGATGATCTCGTTCAATCTTATACGATAATACTTGAAATTTTGCCAGCATGCGTCATCGGGCACGTGGTGGTCTGCATGGG
>CAYFYU010000109.1:0-3309 GCA_964347455.1 uncultured Spirochaetota bacterium
AACATTGCTCCTTTCATCGGAAAGCAACGAACTGGATGTTGACAGCTTCATGGAGTTCGCCGTTTCTGTTCTGAAAAAGATCGGTATCGATGCATTGCCGGTACCGATGCCGAGCGGGGCGTTTTCCTTCTGTCTGGGTGCAATTTCTCGGGCAAAGGAAAGAGCAAAACAGGTTCGTGAACTGATACAGAAATCCGGCGCCAGATCAGTTATTGCGGATGGACCCGAAACACTGTGGGCTCTCACAAAGATTTATCCAGGACTCGATATGGCTCTGCCAAAAACGGTGCGGGTTACATCGCTCACCGAGCTAGTTTGGAAGGCTTTGCATGAGCAGAAGCTGAAGAAACCTGATTCGTCCAGACCGATTGAGGGAAAAAAAGTGGTATTTCACGATTCAGGGAGTGCGGCGCTGATGGCCCGTGAACTTGCGAAGGACGCAGCGATACAACCAGACTTTTGGGGTCCGGAGGAAGTTATGGGAACGGGCGAAGTATTCGATATACCCCGGAGAGTAGTCGACGCGCTGGGGTGCACGAGGGTATACTCTGTATGGTCACGCTCGCTGAGCAAGAGCTGCGGAGCGGATGCCGGGTTGCGGCTTACCTATCCAGATCTGGCCCGAAAGCTGGCCCGGCAGAGGATAGAGGAGTCCGAAAGACTCGGTGCTGAAATAATAGTTACCGATTCACCAAGGTGCGCTCATCATCTGAGATCCACAGAGTATGAAGGTAATATACAGATAGTATGGCTTCCCGAGCTCTTTGTATGATTGAACCTCTAAGACAGAGAGATCAGCAGGTTGCTTGAGGAGGTAGTCAACGGCCGAAGGTCCTGTCATGGGCCGAAGGTCCTGTCAAGGGACGAAGATCCTGTCAAGGATTCTTCGCAAGATCTTCGATAAGCTTGACTACAAGTGCCGTCCATCCGGTCTGATGGTTTGCACCAAGGCCCTTACCAGTATCGCCGTGGAAATATTCGAAAAAGAGCAGGTAATCTCGCCAGTGGGGGTCTTTGGAAAAGATGGATTGTTGGCCGAAACAGGGTCGATGATTATTACTGTCAGGCAGGAAAATTGAAATCAAACGGCGAGCAAGCTCGTCTGCGACTTTACCAAGGTTCATCGAATTGTCCGAACCGGTCGGACAATCTGCCAGAAACTCATCCCCATAGAAATAATTGTATCGCTCGAGAGCCTCAAGAATAAGGAAATTGATGGGGAACCAGATTGGACCTCGCCAGTTTGAATTTCCTCCGAAAAGGCCAGAATTGGATTCACCCGGCATATACTTTACCCTGTACTCCTTTCGATCGGCCCTAAAAACGTATGGCGCGTTCCCGTATATTTTGGAGAGAGAGCGAATACCGTAGGGTGAGAGAAACTCCTCTTCATCCAGTAAATAGCGCAGCATCCTTTGGAGCCTTTTTCGGGATGGAATGGCAAGAATTCTGTAACACCCTTTTACACCCTCTCTCCCTATTTCCATACAGCTTATAGACTGTGAGAGGTCTCTACGGTTTTCAAGAAACCAGTTCATCCTCTTTTTGAATCCGGGTAGCTGGTCGATCAACGTATCCTCCAGGATCTCAACGGCAATCATAGGTAAAAGGCCCACGAGGGAGCGTAGCTTGAGTGGGATGTACCGATCCTCCAAATGTAGATGGTCGTAATAAAATCCATCCTCCTCATCCCAAAGACCTGTGCCATCAAGTGAATTGATGGCATCGGCGATTGCAATAAAATGTTCGAAGAATTTCGATGCTACATCTTCATAGGTCTTATCCTCACGGGCAAGTTCGAGCGCGATGGCGAGCATGGTGGAGCAGTAGAAGGCCATCCATGCAGTTCCATCTGCCTGCTCTAGGTGTCCTCCTGTCGGAAGGGACTGCGAGCGGTCAAATACACCGATATTGTCCAAACCGAGGAACCCACCGGCAAAAACATGGTTACCGTGGTGATCCTTTCTATTTACCCACCAGGTAAAGTTGAGGAGCAGCTTCTGAAAGGCCCTTGCCAGAAAAACACGGTCCCGATGGCCCTGGGATGCTGATATTTTGTAAACACGCCAAACAGCCCACGCATGAACAGGTGGATTAACGTCGGAAAATGACCATTCGTAGGCTGGAATCTGACCGTTTGGGTGCATATACCACTCACGGAGAAGCAGTATGAGCTGTTGTTTGGCAAAGAAAGGATCGATCTTTGCAAAGGGAATCATATGGAAGGCCAGGTCCCACGCTGCATACCAGGGGTATTCCCACTTATCCGGCATTGAGATGACATCGCGGTTGTAGATATGGGTCCAATCGTGGTTTCGACCCCAGCGGCGTGAAGATGAAGGCTTTGGTCCGGACGGGTCACCTTCGAGCCACTCCTGTATGCTATAGTGATAGAATTGCTTCGTCCAGAGGAGACCAGCGTACCCCTGGCGCAGGATCTGTACTTCATCAGCCGTTACTTTGGGTGGAATCAGATATTCATAGTACTGATCAGACTCGACCAATCGCTGCCTAAAGATACGGTCAAAATCACTGTCGAAGGGATCTCCAGGGGACTCATTCACAGAGTAAAGGCGAAGAGAAATCGTGTATGAGGTTGATGGAGGAATTTCGAGCTGATAAAGGATAGCTGCCTTGGTGCCGGTAGTTTCCGGATTTACTGCCTCCCTATTTCCGCCCACTACATATTCGTGGAACGCGTCCTTGACATAGGTATTACTCGAGGGAACGTCGAACATTCTGGTATAGTTAGTTTCGTTTTCTGTAAATAGGAAAGAGGGGGGTTTACCTTCAAAGCCTGCGTGAGTGGCAAGAAAAAAGCGTCCCAGGGATTCATGCACGGCCAGAATCTTTTGCCCTTTTACCAGCTCGAGCTTGGGCTTTGGCCAGTGACCTTCGCCTGTCCTTCCCCAAGACCAGGTATTTCGAAACCATAGAGTGGGAAGAATCCAGAGAAAGGCTTTTTCACTACTTCGATTTAGCATAGTGAGACGGATGAGTATGTCGTTGGGCGTATTTTTTGCATATTCTGCAGTTATATCGAAGTAACGGTTGTTTCTGAATATACCTGTATCGGTCAGTTCGAACTCAGGATCATTCTTACTTCGTTTTTTATTTTCAGTAACAAGAATGCTGTAGGGAAACTCACTCTGCGGGTATTTGTACAGTGCCTTCATATACGAGTGGGTGGGTGTGGAGTCGAGATAGAAGTGGTATTCCTTGATGTCCTCACCGTGGTTGCCCTCGTTTCCAGTCAGTCCGAAGAAACGTTCCTTCAGGATCGGATCTTTGCCATTCCAGAGAGCCACC
>CAYFYU010000109.1:3319-8024 GCA_964347455.1 uncultured Spirochaetota bacterium
TAGACGTTCTTTGAGAATTGGATCACTGCCGTTCCACAGGGCAAGGGCGAAACAGAGTCTGCCCTGACGGTCGGTAATTCCCAGAAGTCCATCCTCTCCCCATCGATAGGCACGACTTCGTGCATGATCGTGGGGAAAGTACTCCCACGAGCTCCCATCAGCAGAGTAGTCTTCCCTGACAGTCCCCCACTGCCGCTCCGAAAGATAGGGACCCCATCTCTTCCAGTTTTTAATCCTGAGGGCATCCTCATCCAATCGCCGTTTTTCTGCAGGAGGATCTTTCACCACCTTACTCCTTGTTCTTATTTATCGGGTCGAGTCGAAAAACCTCACTGTAAGCTCTCAGTATCTCAGCGACACTCCAGGCCTGAGCAATGCAACCGCGCGGTGTATGGGGAGGCTCGGCATCAAAAATTTCTGAAATGCTCCCAATGCCTGCATATGATATATGTTTCTCCATCTGTTTCAGAATAGACCGTGCCTGCATTCTTCCCTCCTCTCCCCTGAATCTGATAAGTGCATCGATAAAGGGACCGAGAAGCCATGTCCATACTGTACCCTGATGATACGCGCTGTCGCGGGAGAGGGCATCACCCTCGTACTGAGACCTATAATCTTTGTCTTCAGATGAGAGACTCCGAAGTCCGAATGGTGTGAGTAGTCTCTCTTCAACGGTCTCTAGGACTCGAAGGGCCCTTTTCCCCTCGAGCAGAGGGAAGGGGAGACTGAGTGAAAGAATTTGATTTGGACGTATACTCTTGTCCCGGTGCCCGTCCCGTATGACGTAGTAAAGGCACCCCCTTTCCTCATTCCAGAATAGTTCTTGAAAACGGTCCTTTACCTGTTTCGCTCTCAGGTCGTAGTGACCTGCTCTTTCTGTTTGACCGAACCTCCTTAAAAGCTCCGCGGTAATTTTCAAACTGTTAAACCACAGAGCGTTGATCTCAACAGCTTTTCCTGATCGTGGTGTCACGACCAAGTCGCCGATCCTTGCATCCATCCAGGTCAGCTGGATGGTTTCATCCCCTCCCGAAAGCAGACCATCATCAGATACCTTGATGTTGTATCGTGTTCCTCGTTCATGCCACTTCACGATATCCAGGAGAAGGGGAAGAAGCTCATTCCGCACAAACGAGTTGTCCCCACTGAACTGCAGATATAGATATGCGGCAAGAAAAAACCATAGAGCGGCATCAATCGTATTGTACTCTATTTTTCCTGTATGGTCTTGGAATCGATTGGGTAGCATTCCTTGATCGAGATGACGGGCATATAACTGAAGTATTTTTTTTGCATCCCCATACCTTCGGGTTGTCAAGCAGAGCCCGGGGAGTGCGACCATTGCGTCCCGTCCCCAGTCAGCAAACCAGTGGTAGCCCGCAATAATAGAAATTAGTTTCCCAGTCCGTCTAACGAGAAACTGATCGGCAGCCAGTGACAAAGTCTGTGCAAACTCCTTTTTCAACGGAAGGATCGAGAGCAGATGCTGGCGCCGCCGTTTTTCCCCTTCATAGAGTTTGAAAACATTCCGTTTTCCCGGATCGTGGGTTGATATGACGATACCGAATTTCATTTTTCCCTTTATCTGTACTGTGAAGGTACCGGGCGAGAAGAGGTCTTCATGAAAATCGAAACCCCGAGAACGCTCCTGATTATACTCGAAATTAAAGTACCAGTTCGGTCTTGCATTAAACCGGGCACCGGGAATGTAGATGAAGATTTCAGGAACACCCACATAGGTATCGATTCGAAAAAGACCTCCATGAAATTGTGCCTCCTGTTGGATAACATCGTTGGAACGTGTCAGACAGTGAATATTTCGAGCTGCAATGAAGGGAAGCAGTTCGAGCATGATAGGTGATTCTGATCCAGCGATATCATACAAAACAAGGGTTGTATTCTCGCCGTTCAGAGCGACAATTGTTTTTCGTAATGTGATACCCCGGAATCGATATTCAAAAACAGGAAACAGGTCCCTTGAAAACAGGTGCATGTACAGATGGCCCCTAGGGTGGATGTTGCAGGGATATTTGTTGCATCCGAGTTCATATATCTGTCCATCCACATGGATGGTTTCATCGAGCTTTGAAAGCAGTACCACCGGCGTCTCAACCACAGCTATTAATAGACCATGGTATCTTCTCGTGTGAGCCCCTATAACGGTCGAGCTGGCCCAACCGCCGATACCGTTCGTTTCGAGCCATTCCCTTTCTGTAGCCAGAGAAAAATCATGGAGAATGTTTTTATTTAGAGTAATTGCCATGGAATTCTCTAGAGCAGTTCTTCCAGTAAGGTGGAGACAGTTTCATCACTGTGATCAATGGGATTAAACCGGCGACTTCCTCCCTTTGATTCATCAACGATGAGGGGGATGTGATCTTTCGTGACCCCGTAATCTCCCAGTTTTGTCGATATGCCGAGTTTATGAAGCAGCGTTCTGAATGCAGAAACTGCATCAGGTCCGGTTCCTAGAAGTTTTGCCACCTCATCGTAGCGGTTCTTACGGGCCGGGTAGTTGAGCTCAATGACGCTCGGCATGGTAATAGCGCATGCCTGCCCGTGGGGGATGTTGAAGCGTATACCGAGAGGGTGGGAAAGGCCATGTGCGAGCCCAAGTCCAGCATTTGCGAGAGTGATACCACCGTAGAGTGCAGCAAGGGAGAGCCCCTCCCGTGGTTCTGGTTCATCAGGTGTGGTACAAGCCCTGATGAGATACCTTCCGGCCAGGCCAATTCCCTCTCGGGCAAGTGTATCGGTAATTGGGCCTGCATTTTTTGATGTATAGGCTTCAAGATTCTGGATAAGAGCATCAAGCCCAGTTTGCGCTGTAAGGTTGGAGGGCATTGAAATGGTCAGCGTCGGATCTACGAGCGCGATATTGGGTATCATATATTCGCTTCGAATACTCTTCTTGAAAGAATGATCGTGGGAGGTTATAACAGCATTTTTTGTGATTTCAGCCCCCGTCCCAGAAGTAGTGGGAACCGCAATGTAGGGAATAGACGGGCGATCAAACACCCTTCCCTTCCAGTAGTCACTCACTTCTCCTCCGCAGGTTGCAATAATTGAAACTGCCTTCGCAGTATCGATAACGCTTCCACCACCAATGCCAATAACAACGTCGGGCTGAATGGTTCGGACTTTTTCGACGATTCCTCTCACCTGGTCCTCATCTGGATCATGGCTTATCCCGCCTATCTCCTCGACGCTGATTTTGTCCTTTTTTAAAATGGAAAGAATCTTCTCATAATTTCCGCTCTTTTCAAGAGAGCGTCCACCCCGTATGAGTACAGCACGCTTTCCATATTTTTGTGTATGCTGTCCCAGCTCCTCCACAGTATGAGAGCCATATACGATTGATTCCGGTACCTTTAAAGTGGAGCGTAATCCATAGACACCCATGCCGAAACCTCCTCATTCTGATATAAGTAGAATAATAATGTTGATGAAAACAGTGTACTGCAAACTCTTTTCTGACCACCGATGAAAAGGCAATGATGTCATAGCTTTTGTTTTTTACTTTATGAATCTTGTTAATGTAATACATTAGAGTAAAACGTCGGCTTGGTTTTTAACTCCAATAGATTCGTTGAAGAGAGGGGACCATGAACGGAGTAAAAGAGCTAAGAGGAATAGTCAGGGATCAGCATAGAGGCATACCGCGTGGTATATACTCAATCTGTAGTTCTCACCCATACGTTATTCAGGCGGCTCTCCGCAAAGCAAAGCAAGAGGGAAGCATGGTGCTCATTGAATCCACCTCGAACCAAGTCAATCAGTTTGGCGGATATACTGGCATGAAACCGGAAGATTTCAGGGATTTTGTCTATTCGTGTGCCAAGGAAATGGAATTTCCTCCCGATAGAATAGTACTCGGTGGAGATCATCTAGGTCCAATACCATTTAAGGGAGAATCTGTCAATTCCGCAATGGGTAAGGCTTTCGACATGGTGCAGCGATTCGTGGAAGCTGGTTTTGTAAAGATTCATCTCGACACCAGTATCCCTCTTGGAGATGAGAGATCCATTGATCCTGCGGAAATAGCGCTCCGATGCTCCCGGCTCTGTCGGATATGCGAGGATACGTACAGGAGGATGGGAAATTCCACGAGACCAGCTCCGGTCTATGTTATCGGCACTGAAGTGCCGGCTCCAGGTGGGAGCGATGAGGTGGAGGAGGGACTTCGGGTGACCTCAGAGTATGATTTAGGAGAAACGGTAAGCCTGACGAGGGACGCATTTCTACATGAGGGATTGGGTGATGCATGGGAGAGAGTCATAGCTGTCGTGGTTCAGCCCGGCGTGGAATTTGGTGATCATCGGATTGTCGAGTATAGAAGAGAGGATGCAGCTGAGCTTTCATCGAAGATCAAAGAATTTCCAAATATTGTTTTCGAAGCCCACTCAACGGATTATCAGAGGATGGAGAAATTGAAGGAATTGATCCAGGATGGATTTGCCATTCTCAAGGTTGGTCCAGCCCTCACCTATGCATTTCGTGAAGGGGTATTTCTCCTCTCACGTATTGAAGATGAGCTTTGTACCGTTGTGGGAGGGTTCGCCCCATCACAATTTCTCGAGAAAGTCGATACAGCCATGCAACGAAACCCCGTTTATTGGCAGAGCTATTACGAAGGTGACGAACAGCAAAAGGCATCCAAGAGAAGGTACAGTCTCTTCGACCGGATACGTTACTATTGGAGTGA
>CAYFYU010000109.1:8034-11620 GCA_964347455.1 uncultured Spirochaetota bacterium
CCTGGTCTTGCTGAGTCAGTATTTTCCTGTTCAGTATAAAAAGATCCGAAAGGGAGTACTGGAAAACGATCCCGGTGAAATTCTGCGGGATAAAATTATGGAGGTTATTTCCGATTATTCCTATGCAGCAGGTATGTGCAATGGGATAGAGTAACCTGTGTTAACACGAGACTGAGACAAAAAAAGAGGAGATGAACTGGTATGAATTATGGATTAGAGGGGCGTGCAGCACTCGTTTGCGGAGCCAGCAGGGGTATCGGTAGGGCCTGTGCACAGGCTCTCTCTCAGGAGGGTGTTAAGACGATACTACTTGCCCGCAATGAGGGTAGACTCAAGGGGTGTGTTGATGAAATAAAAGCAGAGGGGGGAGAGGCGAAGTATATGGTGGCCGATCTTTCCAAAACAGAGATGCTCCAGGATATTGCTCGGGAAGCTGCTCATATCTATGGTAGGGTTGATATTCTCATCAATAACACCGGTGGTCCTCCGTCAGGTGAAAATCTATCCTTTGAGCGGCAGGTCTGGGAGGAGAGCTTCCGCAGTACCTTTTTAAGTGCCTCAGAACTTACGAAATATCTGATCTCAGCCATGAAACAGAGAGGATGGGGAAGAGTAATAAATTTAACGTCAGTCTCGGTAAGGCAGCCGGTAAAGGGGCTTATACTTTCCAATAGCCTGCGAATGGCAGTTGTAGGATGGGCAAAAACTCTCTCGCGACAGTTCGCTGCGCATGGTATTACGATAAATAATATTGCAACTGGGCTTACATCTACAGAAAGGGTGAAAGAGCTTGCACTGCAGAGGGCAGAGGATGAGAAGAGAGAGTACGGAGAAATAATTGAAGAGATGATAGGAGATGTTCCGATGGGTAGAATGGCCACTCCCAGAGAAGTGGCGAACCTCGCCGTTTTTCTTGCCAGTGAGTGCTCCTCATATATCACGGGAACGACGATTCCGGTCGACGGTGGTCTGATAAGCGGTTCTCTGTGATGCTGTTTATTTTTTACTTGCTCCTCCTTTTTGTAAAAAATAAGTTATAGTGTGGGTGGATAATATCCGAAGCATAGGGTTTTGGGTATGGTAGAAAATAGGATTGCAGGAAGATTGATAGCAGTTGAAGGACTTGATGGATCGGGGAAGTCTACGCAGGTCTACCTGCTTCATCAATGGCTCACTGGTCTCGGGTGCAAGGTGTTTTTTTCTGAATGGAACTCAAGTCCAATTGTGAAGGCAACCACAAAGAAGGGAAAAAGGAAGCAGCTTTTGACACCAACGACCTTCAGTTTGATTCACGCGACCGATTTTGCCGACCGTTACGAACGGCAGATCCTTCCAATGCTTGAAGCGGGGTATATTGTGCTCAGTGACCGATATATATTTACTGCATTTGCCCGTGATGAAGTCAGAGGGTGTGAACCCGGCTGGCTTCGAAATCTATATGGATACGCAGCAAAACCGGACATTGTTTTCTATTTTAAACTCCCCCTTGAAGATGCATTGGGTAGAATTCTTGGTGGAAGACCCCAGCTGAAGTATTTTGAAGCGGGGATGGACCTGGGACTGTCGCACGATATATATGAGAGCTTTCGTCTATTTCAGGGGAAGGTTAAAGAGCAGTACGATAATATGGAAAATGAGTTCGATTTTACGACAATTGATGCAACCAAAAATATACATATGCAGCAGGAGATTGTTCGCAATTTTGTTGCGGAAAAGATAAATCTGCCACGGTTCAAACAAAGAGTAAAAAAATGAAAGAAAAGTGCTGTTATGGAAACTCGCCACCTGGTGTTGACGTTGGCAAGTTAGAGGGACTTCTCGTTGTTATCGAGGGACCGGATGCATCGGGACGATCCAGTCAGATCAGTTTGCTATCGAACTGGCTTGAACAGAGGGGATACGCTGTTGTAAAGACGGGGCTTGTCCGCTCACAGCTTGTTGGGTCTGCTCTCGATAACGCAAAACAGGGAAATGTCCTGAGTCCGAGAACCATGTCCCTCTTCTATGCAACTGATTTTTACGATCAGCTCGAGAATATCATTGTTCCAGCACTCCGCGCAGGGTACGTCGTTATTGCAGACCGCTACATTTACACTCTCCAGGCCAGAGATCTGGTAAGGGGTGCGGATCCGGGTTGGGTTGAGTCGCTCTACTCGATGGCGGTTATTCCCGATGCCGTATATTTCCTCATGGCCTCGTCGAGAAATCTTGTTGAGAGAACACTTACTGCAAATCAGCTCCTTGATTACTGGGAGTCAGGAATGGATGTTGGGATATCGAGAAACTGGTTTGACAGCTTCATCCGATATCAGAGGAGACTTCGCGCGGAGTTCAAAAAGCTTCAGGAAAAATATGGATTCGAGATAGTAGACGCAAACCGCTCGATTAATGCTATTCAGAGAGATCTGCGTGCCAGAGTCGAAACCGTGCTGCAAACCCTCTACACGCCGGTATGATGCAGGGAAGAGGTTGAATAGTGTTTCGAAAAAGAGTTCAGGATCCAGTTACAGGGGAGCTTATTCAGGAGCTTCATGCTCTTCGCTCAGCCATCGATGTAATAATAGACCATTATGTAATGAACGTAAAAGCGCGGGTGGAAGAGATGCTCCGAACTCTTGAGGGTAAAGATATCATTGGCGAGGATCAACCTAATCCGGATACTAAGACCATCGAGAAGATGCTCGTTAAGATTCGTGATCTAAAGGTTAAACCGAAAAAGGGGCGATTAAAAGACCTCAAGCGTATCGAAGCTCTCCTCGAAGAACTTTCCAGACTATTTCCTGCAACCCAGTAAATAAACTCAAAAGCAAGGGATTATCGAACAAGACCAGGGTTCATATAATGAAAATCGCCGTTCTCTCAGATATTCATGGCAACTTTCCCGCTCTATGCAGTGGTTTGAGGACAGCAGAAAAACGGGGTGCAGAGAGGATATTTGTGGCGGGAGATCTCGTGGGTAGAGGTCCGCATCCGGTCGAGGTGATTCGCCTTCTAAAGGAGTTGCAGATACCTGCTATAATGGGAAACATGGAGAAGAGGCTTCTCAAGTTTCGTAATGGAAAGAATGGCGGTAAATCATCGTTGCAGAAAAAAAAATCCCATTTCACCTGGACAGCTCTACAATTAAAGGCGGCTGAATGGGAATATGTTGTTAATCTTCCAGATCAGATTGAGCTTCAAATAGAGGGATTTACTATTCTTATCGTACACGGGAGTCCGCTTTCGGTCACCGATTCGATATATCCAGACATTACATTGGAAACTCTTAATGCGCGATTGGGAGAAAAATCGCCCGATATTCTCTTTTGCGGACACACACACATCCCCTTTATAAAAGTATTAGGAGGTAAACGGATTGTAAATTGCGGTGCTGTGGGTATGTCGGCAGAAGGCATTCCCCGAGGTACCTTTGCTCTCGTCGACCTTTCTCAAAAAAACAGCCCACGCTGTCACATCACACGGTTTTTATATCCCTTTGAATATCTTGAAGAGGACATTGAATTGAGGGATATTCCAGGTGTTGAGAAAGAGATGTTCCTGAAAGGTGTGTAGCGATATGGAAAGGAAAAACCGTTTCTTCATACTC
>CAYFYU010000110.1:0-11377 GCA_964347455.1 uncultured Spirochaetota bacterium
TGAGGAGGTTGCGGACAAACTTGCAGAGACGCTCGGTAAGACAGGGAAGGTTTACTGCAACACAACCAGCCCGGATGTATCGTCCACCCAGGACCGGTACCTCGGCTTTAAAAAGGGCATAGAAAAGTATCCGAATATGGAGCTCGTGGGAGTTGACTATAACCTCGAGCAACAGCAGAAGGCACAGCAGCAGACTTTTGCCGCACTGCAGGCTGATCCCGATATTAAGGCTATATTCGGTACCAATATCTGGAGTGCCCAGGGTGCCTATCAGGCCGTTGTCAATGCAGGGCTGACGGGAGCGGTCAAGATCGCTGCCTGGGATGCGTCTGAGGATCTGATCAATGCCCTCAAGGCAGGACAGGTTGACTTCATCCTTGCACAGAAACCAAGGGAAATGGGCGCGTTGTGTGTCGAATGGGGGTACAAGTATTTTACCGAAGGTGCTGAGGTGCCAAAGCAGGTGATACCAGGATTCGAGTTCTTTACCAGGGATAATGTGAATGATCCCGACATGCAGAAGTGGATCTATGGAAAATAGGAAAGGATGATGCCTAACAGGAGAGAAGGTTGGCTTTAGAAAAAGCCAACCTTCTTTCGCTTGATTTTTATGGGTATTTGATTCTGGGTAGGTTTAAAAAACGGTTGACTTTTGGGACATGGATTGAGAGTAAATGAAGAAGCGGCGAGGTAGTGTGTATGGGTAAAACGGTCTTTCTCACCGGTGGAGCAGGGCGAATTGGCATTCGAGTACTAAAGTTGCTCCTCAAACGGGGGTATACAGTGAAAGCCCTCGTACACCGCCATGAACCGGAAGGGATCTCAGGTGTAGAAATTGTTCGTGGGGATATACAAAATCAGAAGCAGATGAAGGAGGCTGTGAAAGGTTCACAGATAATCTGTCATCTCGCCGCATCATTCGATATGTTTCCTCCCCGTATATTTGAGAAGGAAAACAACACTCAGTTTGATAACATAATAAGAGGTACCTATAATCTCCTTGAGGCTGCCAATGGTTTGCAGGACCTCGATATTTTTCTCTTTACGAGTACCGATGCAGTGTATGCAACTGGGCCGAAAAGATGGGACTCACCGATTACAGAGGACACAGAACTGTTCCCCTGTCCAGACCGCTTCTATGCACTGGCAAAAGGTGTAGGGGAGTCTCTCTGCATCAATTATGGGAAGACCTTTGGACTGCCCTGGATAGTAATTCGAATAAATTGGGCACTGACCAGTGATGAATTGTTGAAGATCTTCGAATATGAGTTCTGGGAAGATGATATAGAGCCTGAGGCGAAAAAGCTTCTTGGTAGAAAATTAGCAAATGGAAAAGGTGTGTTTGCGCCCCTTGATAAAAATGGAGAATCCGTAGTTGATCAGATCGCTGATCCCGATGATACTGCAGAAGGAATAGCACTTGCGATTGATAAGTGTCGTACAGCAAAGAATAATATCTTTAATATTGCAGCGCCGGTCCCCTTCCGTTATCTCGATGTGATTGATAAGGTGGCGAGTGGTTTGGGGGTACCATGGGAAAGTGGCAAGGTATCCGGTTTTGAGCCCTATGAGATCAGCAATGAAAAGGCGAAACGTATGCTTGGGTACACTCCAAGGTATACGATAGAACAGATGATCGATAAGGCACTGAGGAAAAGGGCATCGGGTTAGTATGAAAAAATGATGAGTTTTTAACACTACGCGTAAAATATGCACAATATGCAGAGAAATATTGAATACAGAGCACCATACTCCTTGGAAAGTGCACCGAAATTGGGATTGGTAACGAACTCAATTAAAGAGTTCAGTGTAAAAGGAAAGAAACACAGTGAAAAAGATTTAAAAGCACTGTACGATGCTCTCATAAATGAAGGGTGTATCAGTAAGGATTCAATATTCTACCGAAAACGCATCTTCGGATATCATGAAGCCAGGGCTGTTGCCGATGAATTTTCGGAAGAGCGTGTTGACCTTATCCTCGTCTTTAATTCCGCATTTCCAAATGGCTATGTATTTCCGTTGATTTCGATGAATCCTCATTTGAGAGGGGTTCCAATCATCATTGCGGCACCTGAAGAACCAAACAGAGCAATCGGGAGCGTCGAATGGACTGTAAACAGTGTTTGCGGCAGCGATATGAATAACTATGTTGCCAAATACATTGGACGATACGCACGATTCTTGGACGGATCACCGAGTGCCCCTGAGTTTCAATACAATCTCAAGCTATTGCTGAATGTTTTTCATACGGTTAAATCGCTTCGGAGCGATTTCCTTGGCAGATTCGGAGATGCGCCCGGGGGTTTTCACTCGGCCACCGGGGATCAGCTCCTCTATTTCAAGACCTTTGGAACAACCGTCTATACCGTTGAATTGCTCAGGGTGAAAGAAGTGTATGACAGTATGAAAACGGTGGGCCAAAAGGGAAGGTATTTCTTCAGTGAAGATGATATTGTCAATACACAAAATGAGATGTCCCGGGGAAGACTCAACCTTATCAGAAATCCAGAGTTTCTCTATAAGGGGGCGAGGCTTTACCAAACGCTTCGAGCAATTATAAGGGCTGAAGGCTTTACCTCTGCCGCTTTTAAATGCTGGCCTGAAATTATGTCTGGTTCAATGCGCATGACACCCTGTCTTTCGATTGGATGGGCACTCTCCAAGGGGGATGTTACCGCTTTTTCCTGTGAATCCGACTGGCCAGGTGCGGTGCTCCAGACGATCGGAACGCTCCTCACCGGTGTACCGGCAGCATTTCTCGACTTTGTTAACTGGAACCAGGAAGGTGATATTCTTCAACTCGGGCATTGCGGAGTCGGTATTCCCAGTATAATGGTGCCAGCAGATCAAAAGCTGTTGCATGAATCGCAGAAAAGAGGACAATCACCTGCGCAGTTGAAAGAGAGGATCCTGGCCGGTGAAGTTACCGTAACCGATGCACTTATAGAGCACGGTGTAAATCGTGAAGCTGGAGTGGATATTGGCCCGACTCTGATCGGCCAGTTTCAGTATGGGAAAAAAACAGGAATTGATATGGTTAAAACCCCGGAAGGAAAGTTGAAGATGCTCGTGTTTACCGGGGAAAGTAGTGCCGAAACTGCCAGGGGCATTCTCTACTCAGGAACAGATGTACGGGTACATAATTACCAGAAGTTGTTCAATCTTAAAAGGGAACACGGGTTTCCACATCACCTTGCAGTGGCAATGAGCGATATCTCCAGGGAATTGAAAGAGCTCTGTGCCTACTACGATATCGATTTCATCTCGCCAGATGAGTGATTTTCCTGTATAATCACCATAAAAAAGATTTAAAAGGGTGCAGAAAGTGGATAGAGAGTCAGAGAGGGTATCTTCAACTAGTTCCACCGTGGCAATTACGAGAATCAAGAAACCCGAAAAAGCTGAGATAGAACAGGGGATTACCGATTTACTGGAATTTTTTGGCGGTGTTGAAGGAATTATTCCCGTCCATACAAAGAGGGTATTGATAAAACCGAACCTGATGACGGGTAAACCCTGGACGACCGGTATTACCGTTCATCCCTATTTAATCGAGCATCTTGTAATCGCAATTAAAAAAATGGGTCTGAATGTAATCGTTGGTGAGGGCGCAGGATGGTGTGACGATAGTTTAAAAGCATTTAATACCACCGGTGTTACGGAAATTTGTAAACGGCTTAACGTGCCCTTAATCGATTTCAAAAGGGGAAAGAGTGTTCAGGTTCCTGTATCTGATTCAACCATCTTGAAGAATATTTTGGTGGATGAGATCGTGCCCGAATGTGACTTCATTGTAAGCCTTGCAAAGATGAAGACACATTGTGAAACCATCGTAAGTCTCTCATTGAAAAATATGAAAGGGTTAATTGCTGAAGATAGGGAGAGGCTGCGCTATCATCTTCTGGATGTCAACCGCTGCCTCATAGATCTCAATAAAACGTTCAAACCGAATTTTTCACTTGTCGAGGGAATAATTGGATTGGAAGGCATTGGGCCGCTCATGCCCGGCAAACCGAAGCCTTTAGGGATACTGATAGGTGGAAAGGATCCCGTAGCAGTTGATACCGTGTGCACAGAAATAATGGGGCTCAATCCAATGGATATTCGTCACATAAGATATGCATATGAGGCTGGACTGGGTACAGCCAACCTTGATGAAATTGAAATACAGGGTGAAACGATTGCGTCTGTAAAACCTGATACCTACCAGTACCCTCCACAGGAGATTGAAGGATTGTCACCATTCGAGAGTATAAAAATTGTCAATGGAAATCCGTGTAGTAATTGTATCGCAAGCCTTGCCTCATACTTGCATGGTTATATAGATAAAGGGGTAATTAAACGGGCAACGCACAGTATAGATATCCTAATAGGAAAGAAGGCAAAATCAAGAGATACAGGTAAGGAAATAGCAATTGGCAACTGTTTGAAGAGGTATCGCGGAAAGATACCCTTTGTATCGGGATGTCCCCCACCAAGTGATGCCTATTTGGAATTGGTTGAACGAGGATTAAAGGGAGATTTTGGAGTAAAGACCGTTAATCTTGATGCAGAAGTGATCGATGTTCCATCAGAATAGTTTATCTAATTAATAGCCGAGTCGAAAACAAATATAAGAGGAGGAGTAATGCATACCCTAAAGACTGATAGATCAAAGAAATTGTATGAGAGGGCTTTGAAATCACTTCCGGGTGGAGTATCAAGTGCATCACGATCATCGCTTGAAGGATATGAACCCTATCCACTCTTTATCGAAAAGGCTGAAGGCTCAAAACTCTACGATGTGGATGGAAACGAATACATCGATTACCTCCAGGCTCTCGGTCCAACATTGGTGGGAAATGCCAACCCGAGAATTATTAATTTCGTCTCCAAGCAAATAAAAAAGGGGACAACCTATGCGTTACCTTTCGAGCTTCAGATAGAGGTTGCCGAAAAACTCATACGCGATGTGCCGTGCTTTGAGAAGGTAAGCTTCATGAACTCGGGTACAGAAGTGGTACAGATGGCCATACGTCTTGCGCGGGGATATACGAAAAAAAACTTGATATTAAAATTTGAAGGTGCCTATCATGGCTGGGTTGACAGCGTTGCTCACAGCGTTCATCCACCCCTTGCTCTTGTTCAATCTAGGAAAGTACAGAAGATAACCACAATAGGCACAGGTATTCCGAAAAGCGCCTATAAGAATATAGATGTACTCCCCTGGAATGATGTTGAGATACTTGAGGAGACAATAGAGCAGTATAAAGATGAGATAGCCGGTGTACTCGTCGACCCCTGTATGTGTAATTCTGGGGTGATTCCACCCGATCCAGGTTTCTTAGAAAAGCTCCGGGAGCTGACCGAGAAAAACAAAATTGTTCTGATTTTTGATGAAGTGATAACCGGTTTCAGGTTGGGATTACACAGCGCCCAGGGAAAATTCGGTGTTACACCCGATTTAACCACACTTGCAAAAGCGGTTGGTGGTGGATTTCCTGTTGCTGTTTACGGTGGGAAAGCCGAGATTATGGACCTCATGGCTGATGGAACGGTATTTCGTGCAGGGACTATGAACGCTAATAGGGTTGCAATGGCAGCTGCCCACGCAACACTCGAACTTCTCGAGGAGGACAATGGAAAGGTGTACGATCAAATCTTCAGGATTGGTGGAAAGCTCATGCGCGGAATTCAGGAGATCTTCCAAAGATTGCAGGTAGAGGCCATCTTGCAGGGATTCGGGTCTATGTTTCAGATCCATTTTACACCGCTGAGTAAAATAAGAAATTACCCCGATTTTTGTAAATCCAACAGGGATACCTACATGAGCTTTCGCAATAAACTAATAACTCGAGGAATATTCATTCGCCCTGCCCATTTTGGAGAGCTCTATATATCCACAGCTCATACCGAAAGAGACATCGATATAACCCTGAATGCCATGGAAATAGCAACAAAAGAGATGAAAAGAGAGAGGCTTCTGTAAGTTTTGAAACGACAATCACTCTACATTCCCATGCGTGATGGTGTAAGGCTTGCGGTTGATGTTTTTTTCCCCCAGGAGGTGGAAAAGGGGAATAAAGTACCGACGATTCTGAACCAAACACGCTACTATCGTGCGTGGAAACTTCGATTCCCGATCAATCTATTTCTGCCGGACAGTCAATACACCGGTCTACGAAAGCGGTTGTTAAAAAACGGCTATGCCTGGGTGAGTGTGGATGTACGTGGAACAGGGGCTTCATTTGGCTATGTGAAAGTCGCCTTTTCCAAAGAGCAGGTGGAGGATGCACGGGAAATAGTAGACTGGATTGTCAGGCAGCCCTGGTCAGACGGAAAGGTTGGAGGATACGGCGCCTCCTATGATGGGATCTGTGCCGAACTGCTCCTTGTGCACTCCCACCCGGCAGTCAAGGCAGTGATGCCCCTATTCTCTCCCTATGATCTATACGAAGACATTACATTTCCAGGTGGAATCTTTCTTGCGTGGTTTTCGAAGGATTGGGGAGACTTCAACAGAGCCCTCGATCGTAATGCACTATCTGAGGTAAAGAGTCTGGCTGAACGGCTTGTCATCAAGGGAGTTTTTCCGGTCGATGAAGACCGGGATCGTTCCCTCCTTGATCAGGCCATATCGGAGCACGGCAAAAATTGGGATATATTCGGGACACTACACCGGATTGTGTACCGTGACGATCAGATACGTGCTGGGGAGTATCTGTCTTTTGACGACCTGAGCCCCCATACCAGAATCAGTACCAAATCGAGTGCCCCAGTGTACAGCTATTCCGGCTGGTTCGATGCAGCATACCCCAGGGCTGCGATCAGACGTTTTCTCTCAGCGCCACATAGGGGTAACAGGCTGATCCTCGGCCCATGGGATCATGGCGGCTTCCACAATGTCAGTCCCTCTATCAGGCGAAAGAACAGATTCAACCATATGGGCGAGGTGCTCAAATTTTTTAATTATCATTTGAAAGGTATCGATGGGGGGATCACAGAGGAGAAACCGGTAAAATACTACACCATGATTGAAGATCGGTGGAAAACCTCCGGCACATGGCCACCTCCCGGTGTGCGCATGCATTCATTTTATCTTGCAGCGGATAATCAGCTGAGCCTAACTAAACCAAACGAATCTGATGGATCCGATCTTTACAGGGTGGATAATTTTGTTGGAAGCGGAACGAAGAGCAGATGGCGCACATTGACCCTCAGCGTTCGAGGTGCAAAACTGTATCCGGACCGCAGGGAGCGGGACAAAAAATTACTTACCTACACCTCCCAACCCCTGGATCATGATCTCGAGGTGACCGGACATCCCCTGGCCCGCCTCCATATCTGTGCAGATGCTGAGGATGCCTGTATCTTTGTCTATTTGGAAGATGTGGACCAAAAGGACAGGGTTACCATGGTTACTGAGGGTCAGCTACGAGCAATGCATCACAGGATCAGGGAGGATGATACGTACAATGGCACTATACCCCGTCGAAGTTTTCTTAAAAGGGATGCAGATACTCTCGCTCCAGGAGAAATTACAGAGCTTGTGTTTGACCTGATTCCGACCTCTTATCTATTCAAAAAGCACCACTTTATCCGCATCGCTATAGCAGGAGCGGATCAGGATCATTTTACACCGATCCCAGGAGATCCTCCCTTGCTCACGATTTACCGTAATGTTCGATATCCATCCTGTCTTGAACTTCCTGTAGTTAATGGCTAATCAAACTTATACGTCAATAATCTTCACTATTACACTTGGTTTAATAGTGATTGGTAATGGGTTTATGCTCGTAGATTTTGCGTACCGTCTCGACCGTATCAGCCTCCTCCGGACGCTTATCAGGTCGATACCGCTTCACACGGGCAAATCGAAGGGCAAGACCGCCAGGGTAGTGAGAGCTCTCCTGTACTCCATCAAATGATACCTCGACTACCAACTCGGGCCGAACGTGAACCGTATAACTTCCCCGGGTTACCTCGAGATCCAAGAGATGCTTTGTCTGCCAGCTGAGCATTTCATCGGTCATCCCTTTAAAGGTTTTACCCAGCATCACATAGCCGCCCTTCGGATCGCGAGCACCGAGATGGAGGTTGCTCAGCCATCCCTGACGGCGGCCGCTGCCCCACTCTGCAGCAAGTACCACGAGGT
Source organism: uncultured Spirochaetota bacterium (assembly GCA_964347455.1). Lineage (GTDB taxonomy): Bacteria > Spirochaetota > B62-G9 > B62-G9 > DRHN01 > JAGLSF01. The sequence continues at coordinate 8,135 of CAYFYU010000110.1, forward strand.
CGAGGGTATAAAACGGCTTCAGTTTGAGCCAGTTTTTTCCCCGCCTTCCAGCCTCATAGGGAGCGGAGAGCGACTTGGCCATGATACCCTCGTGACCGGCTTTGACTGCCCTGTTTAGAAAATCACCTGCTTTGTTCACAGATGCAGTAACGAGATGGGGAACGATCAACTTTTTTGGGGCTGTCTCCTCCAGGGCCCTGAGTCGCTCCTCGGTTGGACGATCGATGAGGTCCTCACCACCAATGTGGAGGAGGTCAAAGAAAAAAAAGGAAAGTGGGAGAGTCTTTCGCATCTCAACAACGTTCAATCGGCGGCCAAATCGTCGCATGGTTACTTGAAAGGGTGCCGGTTTGCCATCCGGCCGCAGGACGATCGCCTCACCGTCGAGTAAGATCTGTGAGATGGGAAGTGCCCTGACCGCCTCAACGATTTCAGGAACGCGGGCTGTGACATCGTTGAGATTTCGAGTAAAAACTCGAATATCGTCACCTTCCCGGTGAACCTGCACACGGGCGCCATCGAACTTATACTCAAAGGCTGCTCTGCCAAACTGAGCTAAGACATCATCCACCTCGTCAATGGTCTGGGCAAGCATCGGCTGCAACGGACGGAGGAGCTCAAGCCGAAAGGATGAAAGTCCCCTCTCCCCCCGGGTCAGTGCTGTAAATGCCACCTTTCTGACATCGCCCGTGAGCATCCATGCACGCCTGACCGTTGTCGATTCGATCCCTGATGCCTGGGCGATCGCTTCGATTAACACGCCCTCCTGAGCACCCTGACGGAGCTCTCCAAGAAGTAGCCTTTGGAGAAAACTCTGCTCATCTCTGGTTGCCTGTGCGAATAACTTGGCCAACGCATCCTGTCTGGCCTGGGATGAACCAGGACCCCTCGTCCTGGCAATACGTTCGAAGGCACCATCAACATCGAGTATGGTAAGTAATGGTGTGTGTTCAGCTTTCCGGGGTATTCTCTTTCGAATGGTTGAGTATCCAATTCCGATCTTTCCCTGCCGCAGCTCACCTGATAGAAAACAAATACCGGTTTCGATTTCCTCCTGCTTGAGCTGTCCAAGGCAATCCGCAATTAGAGCGATCTTTTTCAAGCGTGACCGTTGTTGTGTCACTCGAAGGGAAGTATCTACAATGTGGGTCAGTTTCATAGCTTTGTACCGGTTAGATATGCAACTCGAGGATATCGCCGTCCTGTACAGGCTCTTTTCGTGAAACGGTTACCGCTGATGCGCTTCCCCTCCACAGCCGGGCAAATCTAAGCTTTTCGTAAAAATCTTTATGGATAAGTGTGCAGATGTCTCCCACAGATTGTCCTGAAAATACCGTATAGGGCCGCCCTTTGTCTGCCTTTTTACCCGGTGCCTTGGTGTAGACACGCACAATTCCCAACCACTGAAAAAGCATCGCAGGGATATCGAACACCTTTTGCTCATAGGTGCAGGATATGGGAGTTATATCGAGTTTCTCTCCCAGCATTTGGCGCAGCAGTTCCAACCTGTCGGCTGCATCGGAGGTATCCATCTTGTTCGCAATGACCCTGCAGAGCACTTTGTCCCGGCTGGCAGAATTCTGTTCACGCACAAATTGTACGTGTCTCTCCGCGAAGGCTTGCAATACAGCGTCTATGTCTTCAAGGAGCGAATCAGTTGACAGATCAGCAACGAGAAGCACACCGTTCGTTTTCCGTACCACGCCGAACATGTGTCGAGGCATAAATTCTGCAGTCACCGGCGGTGTATCTACCAATTGAATCTGGATATCCTCATAGGGAATCATTCCAGGTTGCATGCGGGAGGTTGTGAAGGGATAATTACCGATTTCCGGATGTGCATTGGTGAGAAGCTTTTGAATAGTTGATTTTCCACTGTTTGGCGGGCCTATGAGAACGACCTGTGCAGCACCTTCACGGTCAAATTCAACAAATGAGCCGCGCCTGGACTTCTTATCCGAGGTCTCGAGCTGTCGTTTGAGTGTTGCCATGCGCCGTTTGAGATCAGCATAGAGATGATCAGTACCCTTGTGCTTGGGAAGGAGGGCAATCATATCCTCCAGGCGAACTATCTTTTCATCGGTGGTTTTCGCAGCTCGAAAGGCTTCTTCAGCCTTTTTGTATTCAGGCGGTACATTTGTCGGCATGATTTAAAAATATCGTAATCTCACCAAAAGAACAACATTCTCTTATGTATTTATGGCGCCGTACAATTTCTTGAAATTTTGTGAGACCTTTTCTAAGACCTTCACTTTTCCAATACCTTTGAGCTCAGCGATTGCATTGACCGCAATGAGCACATTGGAGGGTTCGTTTCGTTGTTCTCGGGAGGGTCCAAGAACGGGACTATCCGTTTCGACGAGAATGCTGTGCAAGGGCAGTTGCCGAACAAGCTTCTGCTTTTGGGTAGAACGGACTACAGAGGTTGGGATTGAAAACAGGAATCCAGCCTCTACACCTGGTAGAGCAGTCGCTGCTTTCCCGTCAAATGCATGGAGCTGCACCTTTTTCGCGCCACGCCTGAGGAGGAGGTCGATTACCCTTCGACCTGCAGACCGGGAGTGGACATTCAGTGGCAAATCGAGCTCTACAGCCAGATCAACAAAGTGTTGAAAAATTTCTTCCTGAATTGCTCTTTCACGTTCCTCCTTTACAATCCAGTTATCGAGGCCAACTTCTCCGACAGCCCACAAATTGCGCCTTTCTCTTCGGATAAAGGAGCTCACCACTTCTGCCTGGTCCACATCGAGTATTGCAGGATAAAGGCCAGCTGCAGGCAGCAACATGGGATGCTTGTAGATGAGTTCCAAGTTCCGCTCTGCATCGGCAAGATTCTCGCTTACAGTCAGGACAGCGGTAATTCCGGCACAACGTGCCCGCTCCAGGACTTCGGTGCGATCAGGATCGAAGACCGGATCGCACATATGGGCATGGGTGTCAACGAGAATGGCATCCATAAGGAGAGGAACCTCCATCAAGCCTGAACTGATTATTTACAGACAAGATACCATTCATCCAGACTGGAATCGTATCGAATGAGATATTCAACTCCATCATCTGCACGTATCTTGAAGTAGTTGATGATAGGGGCATCTGCCCGGATACCGCCTTCGTACCATTGATCTAAAATATCCTGTACGGTATGACGAATTCCTTTAATGGTGAAAGCCCTTGGGGTTTCGTGGAGGTGCAACAGACTGCTGTTGGGCAAGTAGGATATCTCGCATCGCTCCAGCAGGTGAC
>CAYFYU010000110.1:11387-11608 GCA_964347455.1 uncultured Spirochaetota bacterium
CTTGGGGTTTCGTGGAGTTTATAGCCCGAGTAGCTTTCAACTCCGATTTTTTCAAGATAGAGCACCTGAAAATACCAATCCCCGACTGTAATGATACTAAACGAGGACCTGCAAAGGATTTTTCTAACGTCTTCCCTGCATGTTGTACAGATAGTTGAAGTAATCGGGATCCGTGGTCATGGTTTTCCTGAAATTGGGCAGCATCTTTCTGTACGATTCGA
>CAYFYU010000111.1:0-11458 GCA_964347455.1 uncultured Spirochaetota bacterium
TGAGAAGCTCCGTTGCAACAACATTAGCTTTTTTTCCCTACTGTGGGCGGGTAAAAGGAGCCGACTGCTTCTTCACAAAAATTTCCAATCATAGCACTTAAATCACAAATGACATTTTTTACTGGAGAAATTATATAGGTAAAGGATATAATTGTTTTTCTCAATACCTCTTCAGTGATCATGCCCCTACGCCTTTTTACGCATGATGAGTAGCGTTATGTCATCAGAATCAATTTTTCTGAAATTTTCATAATCCTCCATACAGATCTTCACTATATCTGTAACCGGTTTCTTCACATTGCCGACTACCAGTTTTTTCAACCTCGTGACTGTATAGTCTTCGTTCTTTTGATTTTGAGCTTCCACCATACCATCGGTATAGAGAACAAGAACGTCACCCTTTGTAAAGGGGAGCTCGTATTCGTGAAAAGCTTTGTTTCGTAGACCCAGGAAGTGGTCCCGCTTTACAAAAGCAGTTGTCTCCTTGCCGTGGATGAGAAGTCCGAATCCTCCACCACAGACATATCGTATCCTATCTTTATAAAATACCACATAATTTACCGTTGAATATTTTTTTATGCTTCTGAGAAAATCAAAAGATTTCGAGTTAACCCACTCAACTATTTTTTTAGGCGAGTCGAACCTGTCCATAACCTGCATGAATTGCGCCTTCAAGTAGGTCATCACTAGGGCGGCGGATACTCCATGGCCTGATATGTCAAACACACCAATGGCGTATCGTCCCTGTTTTGTTTTAAAATAATCGAAATAATCCCCACCAACTTTCAACAGCTGTTTATGATAGGATGCGAGTTCAAGCTCAGATTCCATCTGGTTTGATAGAATGGGAAGCAGGCCATACTGGATTTTTTCAGCTACTGACAGATCCTCCTGGATAATGCTGTAAGTACGTTCCAGTTCCTTTTCCTTTTCATCGAGTTTCTCATATGCCCTTTTGAGGTTTTCATTTGTAGCCGCCCAGAAGGCCTTGTCTCTTTCACGTTCTTTGAGAAGCCCTTTATATTTAATAAATAATTTCGAGAGATCTTCGTCGCTTAGCTTGTCCTTTTTTGGAGGCGATTTTAATTTCAGCAGTTTTTCCAAACTCATTTACCTTCTCCATTGTAATTAAAATTTTTATGATCAATAGAACTCCACTTTAAAGTAGTGTTCATCCTCATCATTATTTACATCGATGTAATCGAGGTCCCCTGGTGCTGTCATGCCGCCAATAATGACGCCTCGTTCCATGTCCTTGTTAAAGGGATCTGTGCTGTGTATCAATGCCTTTCCATTTTTTTCGTCTATTTCTACCAGGTCAAAACTTCCAACCTCTTCCTCCGGACCTTGTACCACACTATGATAACCCTGTGAACCGCTTTGGAAGTAGAGAAAATCGACTCCCTTTTTAATGATTTCCTTGCCCGGTCCTAGATTATACCAGGTCAACATCATTTCCATTCCAACGCGCTCCATAATTGGAGCAACATTTTTATATGATTGTAGGACAGTTTTTTCAAGGTCTCGTAATCGTTTGAATGGATACCATTCATTCACGTTAATATCCTTAATCAGATTGCTCGCCTTGGAACCGGCAACAATGTTTAGATTTATACAAGCTTGGGCAAATCCATGGATGGTCGCACCGTATACTTTCAGCTCTTTTTTTGTGTGTTTGGCAACCATATCTCACTCCTCCTTATTATATCTTAAGGGAATACCCCATCACGGATACAATTGTTACATCGTCGTAGTTCATACGAACAAGGCCCTCTGATACGGAATAGTCGATGTGATCGGGTAAGGAAACTCTAAAATCATCAAGCTGAAATGGTTTAAAACCTGCTTTACTTAGCTTAAGGAGCCAAGAATCGTAGGGTTCATGACGTTCACATCGGAAGTAATCACTCACACCGAAAATATCCCTTATTTCACGGCCAAAAAATTTTACCTTTATTGAAAATTTATGTGTATCATCGATTTTAGATTCATCGATCAGCTTGAAAACATGGCCAAAATGTTGCCAGCTATTATGAAAACGTTTCGGCAGATCTTCTGTGTCATGATTAGAATGCGGCTCAACGAGGGTGACAATCAATGGCTTGAGCTTTGCTATATTTTTTAAAAGTTCGGTCCTTGTTTCTGTGTCTTTAAATGGATGAGCGGTATGATGAAGGCTGAACGCTGAATTAACAAGTATGTTTTTTCCCGCCGTTTCCTTGACCAGATCAAAATCGTGACCCCTGAAATTCTCAATCATGTTTTGTACCGGGTAGTAATGAATAGAGAAGGGTAGTTCTTTCTGCTCCTTTGCAAGTGCTACCTTCGTATCAGTAAGATTTTGCTCATCGGGATCAACAGCAATAATATTAAATCTTTTTATCATATTTGGATTTGCTTTGAGCATTTGAAGTAGATTTAATACCTGCCTGCCCTTTCCAATGCCTATTTCAAACAGGGAAGCGACTTTTAAATTCTCCATCACACGCATTAGATATTGGTTGGCAAGGGAATGTCCGGTTGCTACCATTGGTATAGCTTCTGACATACTATAAAACAGTTGAATCTGGGGAATATCAAATTGCTGGACATAGATATTCTTACTTTCGAGAAGCTTGCGATCAATTCTCTTTAAGAGGGATTCACCGATTTGATGAGTGAGAAGATTTTCATTAGTTATATTAATATCGATATTCTTGCAAACAATACTATCGATCTTTGGCTTCGCCAATTTTTGACGATGCATGGTGATCTGCTTACAAATTTGAAGCATCTCATCATAGCTATTCTGATAGATCACCCTGAGGCCTCTCAGAATTTCTGCACAAAGAATAGTTTATTTTTTCCATTTTGTCCACAATTTCTAAATGCTTCATTGGATTTGTATTAATCTGGAAGATAACTTGGAAAATGACGATAATTTAGTATAGTACGTTGTGAACCGTCGTAATCAGTGATATGTTTATACGATGGGTATGATAAATTAATGACGAGAACCGATTGGTTTGGCCCTACAAGCCAGATATATAATCAGTTACGTGTGTAGAATCAGGGTCGGAATAGTTGTTTTTATCCTCTTTTTCTCCACCATAATTGCTTTGCCTTGCAGTGCTACCGTTTTCTATGTTCTTGAGGATTATTATAATCTGTTGAATGGTCCCTATTCTCAAGATCCATTGCCATTCGTTGTTGACCAAGATCCATTGACCAGCCTCTATGATAACTCCTATTTAACCCAATCAATGTTTTTGGAAAGGTTGAGTGACGATGAAGCTTTTCAGGATAGACTGGTCAAGCTCAATCTGGAAGGTGAGATATTCATCAATTTAAGATATGGAAAAGATTTTTCCCTGAAAAAGGGAGCCATAACTGGTGCAGGGACAGCTGGACTTACGGATGGGTTTGGATATGATATGGTTGAACGTATACTTCTCACCGGTAGCATAGGAGATCGTATCTTTATTGAGTTCGACTTCGATTCTGAAAGAAAGGAGGAGGAGCTGGGAGGAGACAGAAACACCTATCATGTTATGTACAAGGGCAAGGAGGATGAGTTTGTGAAGGAGGCATCCTTTGGCAACAAAGAGATGGCAATCCGTGACAGCAGGTACATCGATATTGACGAGGGTAATCAAAGCTCATTCGCACTGCGTGGCAAAGCCGGATGGAAGAATCTACATATGGAAGGGCTTTTTCGTTTCAATCAAGCTTTCACTGGAAGAAAAGAGTTCAGAGGATTGAAGAATTCCATCGAAATGGAGAATTTAGATGTTGATTACGTTAAAAGAACGTTCTTTTTCCTACCCGACATAGGAATCGATGAAAACTCCCTGGAGGTGTACAGAACTGCGACTGCCCAGGTAGATCTAATAGCTGACGGTAAAGAGTTCGTGTTGCTTAACCGGGTTACTGATTACAGTTTTGACAATACAAACGGGAGACTGTTTCTGCTGGATAGTCTTGCACTGGATGAAGAGTTATTGGTATTCTATGAGAAAGGAGGTGTACCGGTTGGGGACAACTCCCTTGGACAAAATGCAATCATCAACGGAAGTCCATTAACTCCCACAAGAGAGAATTTTAACAGTACAAGCTTCACTCAGTATTTCGTTACAGTGGGGACCAAAACATACCTCTACCTATTCCAGGAAGAGTTCAACAGCTATTGGGAATTAAAGAATGCTTACTTTCTCGATGAGTTTGAGGGTAATACCTTATTTAATATAGAGATTGAACTGGTTTCAAGTATCAACAAGGGGATAAATGACAATTACGATGACCTGCTTTCCCAATATGAAATTGATATAGAGCGTGGCGCGATTTTTTTTAATTTCGAGGACACCGCAGGATTTTATCCCCGGCCATTTCCAGGAACATTTCCCTTTACCCATCCGACAACGCCGGATAATCCCTTCGAACCTAACAATCCAGTTTACGGCGGTGTGGGAGAACCCCTGGTCGAAGACTCCATCAATACACTGATCATAACCTACAGCTATAATGCCGAAACCTACTTTCTCGATTTCAACGTCGTGCCAGGAAGTGTCGAGGTAACGGTTAATGGCAATATACTTGACCCCAAATTCTACTCAGTTGAGTACGATCTGGGTATGCTTACCTTTTCTCCAGGAATTGTAAAACCCTCAGATACGATAGTAATCGACTATAGGTACACAGCTTTCGGTGCAGGGGATCAGAGTCTATTTTCTGCTTATGGATTATACTACGAAAATGGTCCTTTTTATGCTCAGAACCTTACAGCCTTTGATACCGTAATCAAAGGAAAACAGGCGCCTGAAATAGGGAGTGAAGGATCCAGAGTTCTTGCAAACAGTACGGAAGTCCAGCTCAAATTTGGGGCAACCGATGAAGACGAATACGGATTCTATGCACAACTGGATAGTGGTTTTGCCTTTTCCTTTTCCAACGAGAACGTATACGGCAGTGCCATTCTGGCTGATATGGAAAAACAGGAATTCTCCGCCGATATTGTGATCAATGATGCTGATTGGATTCTTGGATCAGAATCAACGATACTCGAGTCAGCACCCATAAGTCTTATGCTTGGAACGAGAGGTGACGTCCTTTACAAGAATTTCTGGAAGGAAGGATTTCTATCAGGACCGGAACTTCAGACCCTTTCATGGAACATACCTTCCGATCAGATTTTCGATTATGTGGACAAGGCTGGACCGTATAATACAGCCGATGAACCGCCAGGAGGTGCTGATACATCTCTGGTTGTCGAATATGATTTCATATCGGGTAGCACAGATCCTTACGTTTCCGTTGCCGTCCCGCTTCGTAATGCAAACTATTCCGCCTATGAGCGATTTAACATGGTGATGCGTGGCGGAGATATTTCAGGGAGCAACGTGCGTATCTACGCTGAGCTGCTTCAGGATTACGATGAGGATATAAATGCAAATGGTGAAATCGACGAGGAGGACTCAATTAATGATAGAGGCTTTCCCATTACCCCCACAGATGGTAATCCAACGGTTATTGGTACCGATAGAGAGGGGGACAGCAACGGACGGATTGACTCTGAAGATTTAAATGACAACGATGACCTGGACACCGTACCGGAATTGGGAGTTGTGTTGGAAGAAGTAAGTACGTCTTATTTAGAGGAGCTCGGACCAGGCGATAGTAACTGGAAGTTTATTTCTGTCAATATTCTGAGTCTTTTAAATTCTAATCCAGAAATTTTTCAAAATGCAAGTGCTCTCAGAATAACCGTTGTTACGACTGATGGGGTTCTCACGGCGGATTCTACTGGGAAGATCGTTATAAACCGTATCTGGTTTTCCGGTTCTTCGATTGTTAATAATACACCACAAAATCTCAACGTGAGCGAGGTTTCGGTCGATGAGGATACAGTTGTAGACAGCAATGCATTTTCAAGGAGATTTTCATCCCTCTATGAGGAGCTCCATGGAAGCGAAAATTTCAGGGAGAAAAATGATCTGGTTGAAAAGGTACTTAAGGTATTTTTCACTCCATCACTCACCAGTGGGAATGAGGCAACAATATCAAGGAGGTTTGGATTCCCGGCGGATCTATCCTTTTACCGAGATTACAAGATGTATCTCTTTCTTCCATCTTCTCAGACCGTTCCAGCAAATCTTAACTTTACCCTTTCGTTTATCAGTATAGCGAGCAGTGAGCAGCTTCAGATTACTCTACCTGGAGGACAGATGCAGCAGGGCTGGAACACTATCTCGGTGAGCTTGCGATCTCCCTTTCGCGTGAAAATTAACGGACAGGAGATCGGTCCTATGACAAGAACGGGAACTCTCAGAGTTCTTAAAAGGGTTTCGGAGATACAATTCGGGTTCAAGGCAGAAGGAGGTGATGTTACACAGCCCCTTGAAATATGGCTCGACGAATGGCATGTCAGCGACAGTGAAGGAAATTTCGACAAGGCCTATTTCAGTGAAGCGACTGCAGGATACAAGGGCGGACTTCTCTATATTTCAGATTTCTCAGTCGTTGAAGATCCTTCCCTCACCCTTGGTTATGAGAGAGAGGAAGGCAATTTTTTTGAGGACGAGGAGGACAACTTTTTAGAGGACCGGGATCTTAAAAGTGATAAGTATTTTGCGGATGTTGAATCAAAACTATTCAGCTATATTGGCACCGATGTATATGTGAGTAGGGAAAACATCAAAATGAAGAGAAACGAGGATAAGCTTCCCGGAGGACTGGATACCGATGGTTTCATCAATCAGCAGTTTCACTCACTCGAACTTGATCTGCAAAACCAATATATACCGGTTTTAACTCACTCATTTGATAGAATCGTAAACAACACAAAAAAAATTGAACTCGGAAGCATTGATTTTACACATACCGATGAAACAGAGTACGATGAGTCGCTCTACTTTTCAGAAGCGGTGGACTTTCCATTTGGCATTTCGCAGTCCTATACCTTTAGTCGTAACTGGATCTCGAGCAATACAGAGCAGGTAATCCCGGCTGTATCTCTCATTCCCGTGGAGAAGATAGACGCAACCCTAAATCAGCAGGACAGGATTGACGGATCATTTGTTTGGAGGAGCAACAGCGTCGGAGGATACTATACACGTGACAGGCTGTACAGCGGATCATCCGTTCCGAGGTCGGAAGGATGGGGCAGCTCCTATCTCTATAAACTAAAGACTCTGTTCAAGCCTGCCTCTGACGTATTGGAAGACGGACTGCTATCATCAAAAACCGATGGGTACGGATTCTATACCTTTTTTCCACTGATAAACAGCGTTGGATTTGATTTCACCTTCGATACCGAATTCAGTGAGCTGAATTTTGGCGTGGATAATGCTTTCAGGGATACGATTTACGATCATGCTTTCACACTTTCGGTTCCCTTCTATTTTTGGGGTAATGAGAATATCGTTGTAACACCCTTTATGGAACGTTCCTTCAGAGGTGACTATAAAAAAGTTGATTCCTCTCTTGATAGAGGGGATATCTATCTTAGAAGCTATGGGTACTTGTTTCTGCCGCCTTTTTGGTATATCAATCCTTTTAAAGGTTTGGGGAGGATAAAGGATTACAATGCAGTGGACATTTATAATACCACGGGTAAAATTGCGGGTAATACGGTAAATACTCTCTATAATAGATATGCTCTCGACTTGGAATTTGGCTATGAGCAGTGGTATATTCCTTCTTACATCAACCTCTTTATTGAGGGCGAGACAAGGCGTGAAGGTGATTCCTATACACAGAACAGGGGGTTCGGAGCGACGGTCACGGATATCATATCGCTCGGTAATTTCGATCAATTCTACCTGAAAAACGTGTCTGTTGCATTTTCATATGAGATGGATCGTGATTATACAACAAAGCTTCTTAGCAACATATTTGGGATCGATACCGAGTATAATAGACTACGTACCGAATTTCAGGGAATCAAGATTGCCCATTACATAAATTATACGAGACAAAGACAGAAATTAGACGATAAGCGTTTTTTCCTTATACCAGGAGACCCAGTTACGGGGAGTAATGTTTCCCCAAAGCCACCGAGTGATATAATAGAAAATGAGCTGCGTTTCGAATATCTCTGGGAGTTCTTTCCTCGAGGAAGAATTTTATCCTTCTTGAAGTCCGATCCCGAATTTCGGAGTTCCTTTCAGAGTGAGGAGAAAGTCACAATTGAAAACATTTATAAAATCACGAAGCGAAGTGAGGCTGCGGCTTTTAGTAATATACCTTTGAGGATTACCTTGGAGCATTTAACGGATTACAATGTCACTGACAGTGTTGTTTTCAGTATGTTTGGTAAGACCATATTTGGTATAGAGGAGAAGGTGTTTCCTGATGCTACGGAGGGAAATATACTTCCCTCAATGGGGTTTGAGATGGGTATTTCATTGGAGATCATTTTTTAATCCATTTGAAAATGCATTTTCCCTGCGATATACTTACAATAGTGGCGTAATGGGAGGATTAAATAGTGAAAAAGTTATTTATTCTTATTTTTTTTGTCATAATGTCATGTTCTCTTCTCTATGCGCAATCTGCTGAGACAGTGAAGCCGGAAACGGAAAAGGAGAAGCCGAAATTCGATTTTGCAATGGGTATCAACATTGGATTATCGAGTTACGAGGACAGCACCGGTGATCAGATCGCTTTCCAGAAATTGAGCTTGCTGCCAGAATTTTCCTATGGAAAATTGGGAATAGGATTCGATTTCACCCTTGAGTTTGATGGGAATTTTAATCTGAGAGATCTTGACAACGATGGAAAGGCTGATACCTGGACCAAGCTATCTGACTATTTTTATAAAATTTATTATGTGCGTTACGGTCAGAAAGGCGAGCCACTGTATGCAAAGATCGGTCGATTTGACTCCTACACACTCGGGCACGGCTTGCTCATGGAGAGGTTTTCCAATACGCTTCTCTATCCATATGTCCAGCAGCTCGGATTGAATCTCGACGTGGATGGATCGGCCTTTAGATTTCCATTTATCGGCATTGAATCCGTCACGGATGATGTTCTTGACTGGGATATTATCGGTGTACGCCTCTATACAAGACCTTTAATAAAGAAGGCCATGCCCATATTAAAGGACCTGGAATTCGGCGCGACAACGGTGGTTGATTTTGATCCGCAGGAAGATCCTACCTCGGATGATATCGGTCCTCCAAAGGATAATCCGGCCAGTGACACGGTGAGCACATTTGGTGTAGATGTCGGATTTCCAATTTTTAAAAAGGAAAAAAGCTCGCTCATTGCATATGCAGATTGGGCTACCATAACCGAAAAGGGCAACGGTACGGTAGTAGGCAGCACCTATCGGTATGACTGGTTTACGCTGTACGCACAGTTACGGTTCCTCGGCAAGCAGTTTATTGTAAATTATTTTGATCCTTTCTACGAGCGTGAAAGAGCGGTGAAGTTTGACAGCCTCGATGCAATAAGGGAGTTTTATATGGGATACTTCATTGGAACCGACTTTACTATTCTCAATTTCGTCACCCTGTTTTTTTACTGGCAGGATGGATTTGATGATCCTGCTGGTCCCCGTATTCAGACAGGTGCTGCAACGGTGGAGAGTGCGATTCCGAAGTTCGACGTTTCGGTCAGTTATGATAAAAAGGATGTAGATGGTTTCGGAGATTTTTTTGATAGCGAGAACAGTTTGTTCCAGGTAATGGTTGCATACAGGATAACGGAGTTTGCACGTATCATTTTTATACAGCAGCGGACTTTTACTCCTTCGGGTGATTCAGCATCACAGACGTTCGTCGAAACACAGTTCTCATTCTAGAGTGCTGGAGGATGGGATTATGATTAAGAATTTTCTTTTTGCATTACTGCTGCTCCTTCTTTTTCCCTTGGTGTATGTTCATGCGCAGGATACGATGCAAGTGGAAAAAGCATACATATCTTTCCTGGCCGGGAATGTTGATGTCGATTACACGCCCGATAACGAGATGGAAGATTTTGAAATAGCAGAGCTTGATATGCGTCTTCCAGCCGGAACAATTATTAGAACTGGAAAAAACGGACTATGTGAAATTACCCTTCCGGACGGGAGCACAATTAAAATCTCTCCTAAAACTGTTTTTCAAATTGAGGAGTTTTCCTTTGACTCCGAAATGGAAAAGAAGAAGGGTAGATTTAATCTCATATTTGGAAGGGTGAGGGCAAAAGTCTCGAAGTTGGTAACCACCGATTCGGAATTTCAGGTAAAAGCAGGTACCGCCCTTGCGGGTGTTCGGGGAACGACCTTTGGTGTTTTTTTCGATGGCAAAACAGCACAGATAGTCGTGTTCGAGGGATCCATTAACCTCAACAGCGCTACCGGAGCTTTTGAGACTCTGACTATAACTGAAGGGCAAACTGGCACCGTATCCAGTGACGGGTTTGCTGGTCCCATCACTGAAGTGCCAGATGAGATCGTTGAGGAATGGGAGCAGGAGCTTCAGAAATTTCCTGTTGAGGCAGAGGAAATTGCTGCTGAGGTGACGAAGGTGGAGAAGCCGAAGGAAGTAGCAAAAAAAGTTAAGAAGGCAAAAAAAGGAGTTGGACTCTTTGGTGAGAATTTCACGATGACCGGTACATTGGGGAGTCTTGCCGTTGATAATGTTTTTTACAACAGATGGGTTCTTATACCTGAGTATAGGAGAGAGAAACTGGGGGTGGGATTGTATGTCCCAGCAATTTTTGCACCGGATAAAGGCTTATTCGATTTCGATGCCTGGGAGAACCACGATGAGTGGAATTTCACCGATTTCGATGATGCCATACACGATATTCTCATAAAAATATACTATGTGCTTTACTTTAAACTAGGCAACATCGATAACTTCTTCCTTGGTCATGGCTTCATTGTGGATAATTACTCCAACATGCTCTATTTCCCTGAAGAGCTCAATACTGGATTTCAGTTCAATGTTGACGCTGGCTGGATAGGTATTGAAACGATTGTTCCTCGTGTCTCGAGCTTGCAGACTTTTGCTGGGAGATTGTATTTCAGGCCAATGGGAAAACGGATACCGTTCGCCATAGGTGCAACAGGATTTTATGATAAACCGAAACCTTCTCGAATTGGGTGGCCCATTGGCCCACTTGGTGATCAGACACAGAACAGCGACCAGCTGCCCCAGATACTCGTGTTTGGATTGGATGCGGAGCTTCCAATTCTGAACCTCAAGACTTTCAGTCTAAAGCTCTATGCTGATGCCGCAAAACTTGGCTATCGGTATCCGGAGCTTCATCCCGCCCTTGCCAACCCACAGACACAGCCGTAGTTCCACCAGCCTGTTCGCAATCTATCCCGACCTGTACGTTATTTGCTACTTCAATCGGGATAACGAATGACCGGTGCAGTGTTCCGGCAGCGGGTAGAAACATGGAATGAAGATCAGTAGTATTTGTAATGTCTTCAAGCCATATTCTCGTACCTGCCGCGTCTGTTGAATCCATATGGATGTCAGTT
>CAYFYU010000112.1:0-11418 GCA_964347455.1 uncultured Spirochaetota bacterium
AAGATGGTCCATTTCTCTCCAGTGGTCGACGGGCTCGATCGAATGCAGCGTTGATAAAGGATGTCGTCATCATGGCTCAGAAAATAGGAAGGAATGTCGTTGGACCCGATCGAGCCCGTAAACTTATGGATATAAGTAAGATATAATGGACCTTAAAGCGTTTCAATTCAATGTTAACAATTCCGCTCCAGTTATGAGTTTTACGAGATCATTATGGAGTTCACCGGATCTTCCTTCATAATCCTTGAAATCAATAGAACCGGCTCTTTGCCCGGTTCTCAGCACAATTGCTCTATCAGCAATTTTTATTACATGCTCGATATTGTGGGTGATAATAATCATCCCATCTAAATTTTTTCTTACTTCCTTTATGAGTTCCAATACCTTTTTCGATTCTTCAACCCCTAAAGCTGCAGTAGGTTCGTCCATAATGATTATTCTTCTACCCCAAAATAATGCCCGTGTAATTGCTACTGCCTTTCTTTGTCCCCCTGACAGAGTTCCCGTTTTTTGTGACAACCTGGGCAAATTGATCGATATGGCCCTGATTCTTTGGAAAGCCTGTTCCCTCATCTTTCTATTATCAACGAAGCTGAATAATTTTCCTAGTCCTCTATTCACATATTCTCGACCAGCAAATATATTATGGGTGAAATCGAGATTATCAAATAAGGCGATATCCTGATATATTGTTTCAATGCCAAGGTCAAATGCATCCCGTGGACTTTTAATATCAACAAGTTTACCGTATACCTTTACCATCCCCTTGGTAGGTGTGATAGCTCCTGATATAATGTGAATCAACGTTGATTTACCAGCACCGTTATCACCAAGAAGTCCCAAAACCTCTCCTTTTTTCAGTTCAAAATCAACGTTTTCGAGTGCTCGAACAGCACCAAAGTACTTTGATATTCCAATTGTTTCTATTATGTATTCATTATTTTTCAAACTACCCCCTTTCAGCATTAGTAGTCCATTTTATTCTCATGATTGATAATGTCAAGATTTTTTAAAACTGAAAACATTCACCCATGTAATCAAATATAACGTTAACTGACTTGAGGTAATTACGAATTGTTGTTTTTATTGACTAGAATAGTTTATTGGTGTACCCTCTGACCACCATGTACCATGTTTATACAATATTCACCAACGTCATTCTTCCAATCCTGTTTATTTTGTCGACAGGGTATGTCCTTCAGAAAATTCTGAAAATTGAGGTAGCGTCTTTAACAAAAGTTATAATTTATGTAGTGATTCCCTGTTTGATATTTTCACGTATATACCAGACAGCTCTCTCATTTAGAGATTTTGTGAAAGTTTCGGCATTCGCTGTTGGAATAATCATCATCATGGGTCTGTTTTCATTTCCCATATCCTGGATTCGAAAATACCAGACATCCATGCATAGTGCATTCGCTCTCTCTATAATGTTTTATAACAGCGCAAACTACGGACTCCCGGTTGTTGAACTGGTTTTCTCTCAAAATACACTGGCAACGTCTGTTCAGATAATGGTTTTGACCATTCAAAATATCATCACTATGACACTGGGAGTATTTCTCGTATCGAAAGGCCAATTCGGTTTAAGAAAATCATTGGGGCGTATGCTCCGTTTTCCCGTTATCTATGCCGTTATCGCGGCATTAGTTTTGAAAGGATTTCACATTTCCATATGGCAGCCTGCGTGGGTATCCATAGAGAGGATCTCTGCGGCTCTCGTTCCAATGGCTCTTATTATACTTGGTGCTCATATCGCAAAGATCCGTCTTTCACACAGGATGGCTGATATAGTCATTTCTGCCGCCCATCGACTCATAGTCGGCCCGCTGATTGCCCTGGTACTGATTAAACTCTTTCACTTCGACGGCATTGTTGCAAAAACCCTGTTCATCTCAACGAGTATGCCAACCGCTGCCAACACGGCTCTGCTTGCACTGGAATTCAAGAACGAATCCCAGTTTGCCTCACAGGCAGTTTTAATTTCAACATTGGTGAGTATTGCCACGGTAAGCATCGCAATCTATGGAGCGACTGCGTTATTTATGTAAACCGGTATAGATCAATGGATAATCTTCGATGAATTCGTCCATATCGGTTTTGATTTCTAAGTCGATCTTACGTTCGCCTGGAAAGAGGAGATGAGGATATAAGAGGAGTGCATGATGAAGATAGGGCTTAGCAGTTATACCTGGCCATGGGCAGTCGGCAGGAAAGATTATAAACCAAAGAATCCGCTCGATGCTGTTGCCCTGCTGCAAAAAACGAAAAGGTATAATATTTCTGTGCTGCAGATTGCTGATAATCCGAGCTTACACCGTATGAGCAGAGCTGAGATTGAGCAGGTTGCTCGGCAGGCCGATGAATCTCAGATCACTCTCGAGGTGGGGACAAGGGGAATTAGACCCGAGCATCTCATTCGCTACTTGGAAATAGCAAAGCATCTCAAATCGAATATAGTGCGTTCAATTACCCACAGACTCGATACCGAAGCGTTTTCTTGGATTCGTGCGGTGCTCCCAGAATACGAAAAAGCGGGGGTGTCCATTGCACTGGAAAATCATGATGAGCATACCACCAGTGACCTGGCTGCATTTCTCGATCGATTGGGGAGTTCTTCTCTCGGCGTGTGCCTGGATACGGTTAACTCATTCGCGGCACTTGAACCGCCCGATGTTGTGGTAAAAACTCTCGCACCTTATACACTCAACCTTCACATCAAGGATTTTGAGATCGAGCGAATCGGGCATGAGCTCGGATTTTCGATTATTGGAAGGCCCGCAGGAGAAGGTCGTCTCGATATTAAGTGGATTGTGAATTGTATAAAAGAGAAGAAGAGAGACCCTAATGCGATTCTCGAGCTCTGGACTCCTTTTACGGAGAACCTGGATAAAACCATTCAGCTGGAAAATAGGTGGGCAGAGAAGAGCATTGGATACCTAAAATCTGTTATTCATTGACGAATCGCACATATTGATCAGCATGTGATTCAGTCACCTGATCCCACCCACAATGACTGCTCAGTACTGTAGAGGTATAAGGATATCATCAGTCCGGTAAAAGTTCGAGAGTTAATCGGTA
Organism: uncultured Spirochaetota bacterium; assembly: GCA_964347455.1. GTDB lineage: Bacteria > Spirochaetota > B62-G9 > B62-G9 > DRHN01 > JAGLSF01. The sequence continues at coordinate 3,082 of CAYFYU010000112.1, forward strand.
ATTTCATAAAGCGCTACTTCATCGATATGATTATTTGATGCAATTATCAAATCCCGATGAGCGCTTTTCACGACATCAATTTGTGCAGTTCCAGTCCCTTCATCAATGATCGTTTTCTGTAATTTCCACGATCCCTCTATTGCATAAAAACATAAGTCCTTTTTTCCTGCCCTTGTTCCAAGAACGACACCAAATTTTCCTCCGAAACGCCCTGCCCAGATGCCATGTCCAAAATCAATGCTTTTTTCACAGACGATTTCCCACTTTCCCACTATTTTTTTATAAATGCGCAGCCAATTGCCATGAAAAGGTTGTATGGTAACGATCTCCTCCTCACCGTCTTCGTCGAGGTCCTCTACAACCAGTTCACTGACCGGCTGATCGATAATGTTATCAACGATCCATTTGTCATTTCTGGCATCGATAGAAAGAGAAAAAATTCCTTCCTCTCCGCTTAAAAAAATAGTGTCCCGATTGTCCTTGTTCTGGACATACATACCATGATTCTTTGTTATACCGCTCAAAATCAGCTTTTTTTCCTGCCGCACAGTTAAATCATCGTTCTGTATTATAATCTCATAAACCGCACCTGGTGTGGACCAATCATCTATATCGTCTTTCTTTTCACAAAGGGATGAGGCAACAATGCTTTTTTTCTCATTCGTTGAAACGAATGCAATCCGATGGATATAGGCTAAATCAGCAATTCGATGTCTCTTCCAGGGATTGTATATATTCTGATCGGGTGAATAGATCGATATGCCCGCATGTATAGACTGAAAAGTGGGATGTAAACCCTCGGCTGCAATAATCAAAGGTGCATTAAAAATATGCGGGCTCAGTATCGACATAAATCCACCTGGCCCTTCAATAATTTTATGAGGCTCATAGTCTCCCCCTCTATAGAGGAATAATTCTCCATTTATTGCTTCTGAACCTGCAAATATAAACAGTTGATCCCTGTTTTCAGCAACGCATATTGAGTACGGAGATTTAAAAGATGATAACGTTTTCTTTTGAAATTTCATATGCACTAATCCTCATATATTGTTATCACTATACCAGTGGTATGATATTATTTCAAGAAAACTGATAAATACGTTTCATTATTTGAATCTGCACGGTACTATGGTGTTATGGAAAGTTTTGAAAAGATTGATATGCAAAAACTAAAAAGTATCGAGAGAAAACGGACCAGAAGTATAAAGGTGGCAGATCTCACAATCGGAGGGGGAAGCCCGATTGTGGTGCAGGAGATGACAACCACCAACACCGCTGATATCGATAAAACGGTAGAGCAAATTCGCATGCTCGAAGCGTTCGGCTGCAGGCTCATTCGAGTTTCTGTTCTGGATGAGGAGTCGGCGAGGGCCATCCGAAAGCTGAAGGATCGGGTGGGAATTCCGATTGTCGGTGATGTACACTTCAATTACAGGCTTGCCCTGACTGCTATGGAGAACGGCATAGACAAGCTCAGGATAAATCCTGGAAACATTGGCAGTGAGAAGAACCTCGCAGTTGTTGTATCCGCTGCAAAAGGACTGGGTATACCCATCCGGGTGGGAGTTAACAGCGGATCACTCAAGAAGGATATTATGAATAAATATGGAGGTGTCACTGCCGAAGCACTGGTTGAGAGTGCCCTGCAGGAGGTATCCCTTCTCGAGAAGCACGGCTTCTACGATACGGTAATCTCGATAAAGGCACCGAGTGTTGAGCTCACAGTCCAGTCAAACCGTATGCTCTCCTCCAGAGTCGATTACCCGCTTCATATCGGTATTACCGAGTCCGGTATTGGAGAGGAGGGGAAGATCCGGTCAGTTGTGGGTCTCGGAATCCTCCTCATGGACGGTATCGGCGATACGGTACGCATATCACTGACTACCTCTGACCGCAGGGAGAATCTCAGTCTCTGCTACAGGCTCCTCGATACACTCGGTATTCGCCGAATTTAAGAAAAATCATACTCATTTTTTCGTTCCAACCATTCCCGTTTTCTTTTTCCTGTTCTCCTGCATTTTTATTTTAAAGTTGCTTTTAACGCTGTCTCCCTGTATTAATATAGAAGCGCTATGAAGCAGGTGACCTTTACCTCTGATTTTGGCACTGTTGACTCCTATGTCGGTGAAGTGAAGGGTGTTATAAAGGGATGCGACCCGGAGATTTCGATCATAGATATTACACACTGGATCGAACCCGGTAATATTACCGCTGCCTCGTTCGTTCTCTTAACATCATGTAAATATTTCACCCGGGGGACCGTACATCTTGCCGTTATTGACCCGGGTGTGGGAAGCGAGCGTGACATAATTGTCGTTCAAACGGACAACTATACCTTTATAGGACCTGACAATGGGGTTCTGTTTGAATCGGTTGAGGCAGCTGGCGGAGGGTTTGTATACGCCCTCGAGAAAAAACGGTTTTTAGGCAGAATTGGCAAACTGTACAGTAAAAACCTGGTTATAGAGAGGATACTTGCCGAAGGGGTGAGTTCAACCTTTCACGGTCGAGACCTCTTCGCCCCCCTCACCGCGTATGTACTGGGAGAGAATCCTCTTGTGGATGTGTCCCGTGAAAAAGATTCCATGGTGGAGCATGTAATCATGCGGCCGTTGGTGTCGGAGGATAAGATAAGTGGAGAGGTGGTGTACATCGACCGGTTTGGGAATCTTATAACAAACATAGGTCGTGATCTCATGACCAGTCGTGACGAAGTATTTCTCAAGACGAAGAAGAGCATTACCTCGGTTGGTGTTCTTAAATCATCCTATTCGAGCATGGATGAGGGAATCCCCCTTCCTCTCATCGGCTCCAGGGGATTTCTCGAGATTGCGGTCAACTGTGGCAATGCAAAGGAGTTTTTCGAAGCCAGCTACGGTGACGAGATCCTCATTTTAAAGCAGGCTATAAAACGGTGATTGATATCAAAAAGTTGAGAGAAAATCCCCTGCTCTTCAAAGAAGGGGCCAAGAAAAAGAGGTTCGACGTCGATATCGATGTGATTATCCGCCTGGACGAGAAGCGGCGAAAGCTGCAGGCCTCAATCGACGGGCGAAAAAAGGAGCTCGGAGCGAAGTCTGCCCGGATGAAGGAAAAAAAAGGTGCGGAAAAAGATGCGCTTCAAGCAGAGCTTAAAAGTTTTTCACGAAAGATCAAGGAGGGCGAGCAGCAGCTCAGGGAGTATGAAGGACGACTTCAGGAGCTTCTCCTATCGGTACCAAATCCTCCGATGGATGATGTGCCAGAGGGAAAGGACGAAAAGGATAATGTCGAGATAAGGAGGGTAGGTGACATTCCTGTGTTCTCCTTCAAACCAAGGGATCATGTGGAGCTCGGACAGATGCACGGGCTATTCGATATCGGGCGTGGGGTTAGGGCTGCCGGCACCAGGAGCTACTACCTGAGGGGGGATGGTGCGCTTCTTGAAAGTGCCCTCATGCGTTACGGGCTCAATGTGCTCATGAAACGCGGATTTACCCCCTTTTCCACACCAGTCATCGTCAAAGAGGAGTGCATGGTTGGAACCGGGTTTTTCCCCGTGGGAAGGGAGGACACCTACGCGATCGAAAAGGATGAGCTCTATCTTATCGGGACGTCAGAGGTCACCCTTGTTTCCTTTCATATGAATGAGATTCTCTCCGAGGATGACCTCCCGTTTCGTTACATGGGGCAGACAACCTGTTTTCGGCGAGAGGCGGGAAGCTATGGGAAAGATATTCGCGGCTTGTACCGGGTGCATCAATTTCAGAAGGTTGAGCAGGTCATAATCTGCAGGGCCGATTCCGATGAGATGCATGCCCTGCATGCGGAGATCCTCTCCAACGCCGAGTACATCGTTCAGAGCCTCGGACTGAGCTACCGTGTCGTTGAGGTGTGCACCGGCGAGATGGGAATGGGACAGGTGAAGAAACACGACATCGAGTGCTACATGCCAGGACGAGGCGGCTTCGGTGAAACCCACTCGTGCTCTTCCTTTGCAGACTTTCAGGCTCGACGATCCAGGATACGGTACAAAGCCTCTAATGGACAAAACCTCTTTCCCTTCACACTGAACAATACCGCCGTCGCATCGCCGCGGCTGCTCATCGCAATTTTTGAATCCTGCCAGAACGAAGACGGGAGCATAACCATACCAGATGTTCTCGTCCCCTACATGAACGGGAAGCGGAAGATTGGTTAATAGAGAATTCCGGAGGAGATCATGGTCACAAAAAAGACCTGCGGACAGTCTCACAGCTGACCTTGCGAGGGCTTTCGGAAAGTAAAGGGACAGGTTAATAAATTTCAGTTAATTCCATAGGAGATTATATCATGGCGGAGCAAAAATCGAAGATAGGGTGGGTTGGAACCGGCATCATGGGTAATCCCATGTGCAGTCATATCCTGGATTCCGGATACCCGATCACCGTATATTCCAGGACCAGATCGAAAGCTGAAAGTCTTATTCAAAACGGGGCGGAGTGGGCTAACAACCCAAAGGCTGTAGGAGAAAAGTCTGACATCGTGTTTACGATTGTCGCCTATCCCCATGATGTGCGGGACGTAATCCTTGGTCCCAATGGGGTGCTGTCCGGTTTGGGGCAGGGTGGGATTGTCGTTGACATGACAACGAGCAGTCCGGAGCTCGCCGAGGAGATCTATGCCGAGGCGGTGAAAAGGGGTGCAACCGCACTCGATGCACCGGTCTCTGGTGGTGATATCGGTGCGAGGAATGCATCGCTTTCCATCATGGTTGGTGGTGACAGAAAAACATTCGACAGGATGCTTCCCCTGTTCCAGCTCATGGGGAAGAATATAAACTACATGGGAGGAGCAGGAAAGGGACAACACACGAAAATGGCAAACCAGATTCACATTGCCACCACAATGATCGGTGCAGTTGAAAGCCTACTCTATGCTCATAGGGCAGGTCTCGACCTCGATGAGGTGATCAACGCAATCGGGAGCGGCGCAGCGGGGAGCTGGACCATCAACAATCTCGGTCCACGCATCGTAAAGCGGAACTTCGAACCAGGATTCGTCATCGATCACTTTATCAAGGACATGGGAATTGCACTCGATGAGGGAAAGCGGATGAATCTTTCTCTGCCTGGGCTCTCCCTTGCCTATCAGTTTTATATTGCTGCGCTCAATCTCGGCCTCAGTAAAAAAGGTACCCATGCCCTGGCACTGGTCTTCGAAAAGATGAACGGTATAGAGTAGATGAAGCACCAGGCAATGAAATTACCGATTGCCTAATATATCGACCTCATTATATTGATTGGTATCAAGGAGAAAAAAATGAAAAGGACCGTTTTATTCCTCGCAGCTTTTTTATGCACTGCTTTTTTGATCATGTCGGTGAGTGCTTTGGCTCAGTCGTACGAATCACTTTTCCCACTGCTGATCAGTATATCCGGATGGGATGCGGACAGTCCGGAAGGTATGGACATGAGCTCCTCTGGAATGAAGGCAGTCACTGCGGCTAAAAACTACAAGCAGGGAAACAAAAGGGTATCTGCATCAATTATCGTTGGTCTCATGGCGCAGGGCATGTGGAATCCAGCCTATCATGAGGATTTTATGCTGGAAACAACCGAAGTTTCAGTCAAGGTGGAACGCATCAAGGGATTTCTCGTCATGCACAGCTTCGAAAAGGATGAGTCGAGTGGAGCTATCATAATACTCATCAAAGAGCCTTCAGCTGAGGGCGCTGGCGATGGCGCGCTTTTCACCCTTGGCTTCGAAAATATGGACGCCAGCGAGGGCATGAAGCTGGCGCAAAAGTTTGACTGGAATGCCATGAAGAGCAAGGTTTCGAAGCTGTAAAGGTTCTAGTATGCGTGGCAATCAGGTTGTTTGAAGGCTATCCCGCCCTATCGTCAGGGTGGTCTTCGATCCTAGCCCTGGGAGGAGGTAGTGGGGGGTCCTCGCGGTTTTCAGAATTATCTCCGTATCCCTCCATGCGACCTGGTTTAAAGAGTCTTGAGAAAAGCGAACCTCCCAGACCAATTATAGGAATGAAGACGAAGAAAAAGATGATGTGGTACCTCACGTACAGCCAGTAGGTTAGAAGCCCGCCGATACAGAGTGAGATCAGTACAATCAGAAGATTTTTTCGACGTTCCATGGATCTAATCGGTATCGAGGACCAGAATCTCTGTCCTCCGGTTCTTTCGCCGCCCTTCGAAGGTGAAGTTGTCGGCAATCGGCTTCGTGTCTCCGTAGCCCTTCGTGATGATGCGCTTGGAGGGGATGCCGTTCTGGATGAGCCAGGAAGCAACAGCCTCAGCCCTCAGCTCTGAGAGCCGCATGTTGAATTCCTTCGTCCCGGACGTATCGGTGTGTCCTCCAATCTCGATCTTGATGTCCGGGTTCTCGACCATCATTTCATGGATTTTTCGCAATGTCGGAATGGAGTTTGGTTCCAGATTTGCCCTGCCCAGTTCGAAATGTATACTGTAGAGTCTTATCTGCTCTCCTCGCCGTGCCCGTGAAAGGGTGAGATCGATCCCTTCCTTCGACAGATCATCGATCGCCTCCTCGTCAGGGAGAGTGATCGTTTCAAAGGTAAAACCTTTCGAAGAAATGATGAGGTCTGTTTCTCCTTCTCTTGGGATGTTTATCTCGAATGAGCCCCCGGTAAATGAGCTTTGTGTTCGAGCTATCGTACCGTCCTCGAAACGGGTTGTCGCTTCAACCGAGCCTGACAGGGGTCTTCTCGTCATCTGGTCCCGAACCTTTCCTTTGATCTTCGTGGTTTCTATCTCTTGTGGTTCTTCTCCTCCAGGTTCAAGAACACCGGTTCTCGTCCCTTCAGCGCCTGGAGTACCAGTACCAATCTCGAAGGTTTCTGATCGGCCTCTCTCAGCAATCCCCGTTTCATATGGTTCAGGGCCAACGCTTACAGTTCCGATAAATTGACCTTTTCCAATCGCAACGAGAGCGTTTGTCGATGGCAGAAGGGCGATACCGCGACTTACCGTCAGATTTGAGGGCTCGCCTTCACCGCTTGGTACTCTCTTTACCTCCCGTCCAGTCTCTGCATCGACCACAGCCATCTCGCCGTCAGGGGATTTAATCGGTATAAAGAGATAGCTTCCCACAACCGCAAACTGCGTTGCATAGGGTGCGGTAAAGAGTGGTTCCCAGTTCCCCTTTTCCGGATCGAGCTTGATTATGGTTCCTTCACGAAGGGAGAGATAGATGTTGCCATGGGAAAACACCGGATGAGAAGCAACAGCTTCCAGGAAGAGCTTCTCCCACTGTTTTTCACCACTTTCCGCATCGAATACCACGATCTTGTTGCCAAAGGCGAGGTAGATTTTTTCTCTGTAGACAACCGGTGAGTAGATGTTCGATACATTCTCCAGCACCGTCTCCCACCTGATTGTGCCGTCATCCGTGTTGAGAGCCACAAGCCTGGCAGTCTCCTTCTGGAACTCCTTTGATACGGTGTACACCATCCCGTTCCAGTAGGAGGGAAATCCGCCGTAGGTATATATAGCGGGATTTTCCCACACCAGGTGACCGTTTAAAAGTTCCCGGCTGTAGAAACCCTTGCGATTTCCATAGAAGATCCTTTCTTCAGCCACAGTGGGTGTACCGTAAAACCCGATACTCTGGTCTCGCCGTGCCCAGAGAACATCGCCATCCTCGAGATCCAGGCAGTAGATGTACCTTCCAGAGGGCAGGTAAACTTTACCACGGTACACCACCACCATTCGGGTCAGAGCACCTTCGGCTTTGAACTTCCACAGTATCGAACCATCGCGCAGGTCGAGGCAGTAGAGGTAGTTATCCGTAGAGACGACGAGTACCCGGTCATTTACTCCAACAGGGTTGTAGATCCGTCCAGAGGATTTGAACTTCCAAAGCACGTTGTCACCCTCTGGAATTATGCCATCGTTGTTGCCGGTGAGATACTGATTTCCCATAAAGGTAGGCCAGTTATCTTTGAAAAATGGATAGATAAGGGATGGTATTAATAGGAAAAATAGAGCTGTGAAGATTATGACGGGCTTCTTCACCATATCGGTATACATTATAGTGATCTAAAAACGTAATGTCGAGCTATAAATGAGGTATGGTTGTTTTGGCTTGACAAAGGGTGATTTTTATATATATTTCAATACGGTTAAAAAGAATAGATCCCCTGTAGCTCAGCTGGTAGAGCGGATGACTGTTAATCATCATGTCGCAGGTTCGAGTCCTGCCGGGGGAGCTCTGTAGGACAGGCAATAGAGATTTCCTTTTAAAGGTATTGTAGAAATTTGATATCAATTTGATAGTAGGGACTCATTGTGCTGTAAAACCGCCATCTAGCATTATGGTTGTACCAGTTATCATTTTCGAGTT